>JBJTEQ010000016.1:0-3742 GCA_046092945.1 Kapaibacterium sp. (SeqCode) | reverse complement strand
CACCCACTTATCCTGAGACAACATGGAAGTGGAGGAAAGAAGAAGTAGTAAACCAAGAGTAAGAAGGTGTTTCATGGTGGTAGCATTCAGGTTACTCGATAAAATAAACGTAGGGAATTCTATGCACTTGCCACCAGCGTATTTATGGCTGGATGTTCCTGGTTATTCGTGCCAACTCGACAGCCTGTGCCTTCCCTTCATGTTATAAGTTGCCTGTGATGAACACGCTGGGCCTGACCATCCACGAAGTCGATGCTATGCGATCGGTACTTGCGCGTCACCATGGCGTGCTTCGTGCAATTGTGTACGGTTCGCGCGCCAAGGGTACACATCGTCCAAATTCTGATGTTGACATCGCGCTTGATGGTGACATTAGCCCCTTGGAAGCGGAGTCCATTGCAGGAGACCTCGACGAACTCCCACTACTCTACCGTTTCGATGTTGTGACTATCAGGCACATCACCAATGAGGCGCTTCTGGAGCATATCAAGCGGGTAGGCGTGGACCTTGTCTGACGGTAGCTCCCCCGTACCTAGCGCGACACGACAAACACCGTTGAGATGGCTTTTGAGTCGCTCACAATGCGCACAGAATAGGGTCCGGCCGGGAGTGTCGACATATCAAATGGGATGTCGAGTGAGCCTGCCGTTTGATAACGGTCGAGGATAGTCTCAACGTGCTGACCCAGAACATTCACGATCTCGACTCTTGCATGCTCATCACGATCGAACGCTGCACTGATAACTGCACTTTCGAGAACAGGATTCGGATAGACGGCAAGGGTTGTTGAAGCAAGGGGGCTGTCTGCTACATCCGATGTGGGACTCAATTGACCATTGCTGTCAAATCGGCCAACGAACATGTCCCCTTTGCCCATGTTCGTTCCTTGGAAGTCACCATCAGTCGACAACGTCATACCCGTAACGACGAAGCCGCCATCAGGCATCATCGCTATTGAACGGCTATCATCGGAATTCAGACCTCCAAAGCAACGTATCCACACTCGCGTCCCATCTGATGTGTATCGTGCAGCAAAGGCCTCCATATCCCGTCGGGTACGCTGATCGAAACTCATGTCCATGGATCGTGTGTATCCAGTTACGATTACTCCTCCATCAGCTGTAGCGGCTATTGATCTTGGCCGTTCCGATCTTGTTCCGCCAAGAACGGTCTTCCAAACAATATTTCCGTTACGATCGAGTTTTGTCAGTATCACGTCTTCCTCACCCCGGCTCTTTACACTGTCATCAGTAACATGAGAGTATGAATACCCGGCAACGACAAAGCCACCATCGGTGGTTGCCGTCGCAGCTGTTCCAATGTCCGCATAGCTACCGCCAATACGCGCACTCCAAACCTCTCTACCATCGGCATCCAAGAGAATCGCAAACATGTTGGCTGCGGCGTTGACTTCTCCAGAAAAGGGCCAGTGAGGTGTGTATCCTACAACGAACACACCATCCAACTCGGCGGCTAATGCTGAACCGAACACGGCATCTGCAAAATCCTGAACACCGAATGTGATTGACCACATGACTTCTCCATTCCTGTTGATCCGAAAGCACGCAGCATCCTCCCAACTTCTTCTGTTTGTCTTGAAAAGATCATCTATCGATCTCGTTAACCCAGCTATTATCCAACCATCGGAAGTCGTCACTATTGAATGCGCTTGATCCATACCACTACCACCGTAACACCTATTCCACTGAACGTTTCCTTGACCATCGAGAAGCAACACGATTATGTCCCAATAGCGTCCGCACCCAAACCCGGGATCCGATGTCGTATGGCCTGTCAGGATGTATCCTCCATTCAACGTCGTAGCTATCGAGGTCACGGTATCGATGCCAAACCCTCCGAAGCATCTCCTCCAAAGGACATCGCCCCTTTTGTCGAGCTTTACAACGAAGATGTCGTCGCTTCCACTGTTGGTGAGATTGAGAACTCCTCCCGTCGACTGAGAGATGCCAGCGACGACGATACCACCATCAGGAGCGGTGACGACGCTCATGCCGATATCCGCGTTTGCACCACCAAACACTTTCAGCCAGGTATCCTGGGCATAGAGGTTACTTGGCAAATGAAACATGATGACAAGAATCAGCAATCGTATCGAAGTGGCTTGCCACCCCCGATCGGAGTTCGTTGTGTGCAATGCCTTCATGGTAACCTCATACATATAGACAGTGCCTTCATCGAATCATCGATATTCAATTGCAAAACCGATCCATCATTGTCTGAGCATAACGGTTGCCCCCTGCAGCGGCTTGCTTCCATGATCGGCAAGCACCCGGCAAGTCTCCCATGGCATGAAGGCAGTTGCCGATGTTGACCTTGGATCGCAGGTCTTTGGGATTCAATTCGGCCGCCCGCTGGAAGAGCGAAAGTGCCTCCTTCAGCTGACCCTTCTGCGCGAGCTGAATGCCCTGCTCACTGAGCCGATCTGACTCCGCCAAGGCATCGGGATCAACCGTCAGCGTTGACTTGAAGACGCTGTAATTCCGCTGGATCTTGGGATTCTGCGGGTCCAGCCGCAGTGCCTGCTGGAAGTCCTCATTCGCCCCCTTCCCGTCAGACAGTGATGCCCGCACGATTGCGCGTGTTTCCCATGCAGAACTGCCATAATCGGGCTTGTCGCGGAGCAGAACATCAAGGTCTTCCAAAGCCCCCTTCATATCCTTTGCGCGCTGACGAAGCAACGCCCGGTTATAGCGTGCTTCGTGGAATTGTGGGTATCTGTCGAGAGCAGCGGTAAAGTCTCGCATCGCGCCAAGAGAATCGCCCCGTTGATACATCTGATTGCCACGAAGGAAGTGCGCCAGCGATGACCGCGAATCTGGATGTAATGCTGTTTCGGCAAATGACAGGGGGCTTGCATATCCCGTATGCAACGACATGTTGGCGACGGCATTCACCGAAAACACGAGAACGAAGACGGCAATACCAACTCTTGCCATGTTCAGTGAACGCACCAGAGCCATGACCGCAATAAGAAAGCCAATAGCCGGCAGGTAAACCCGGTGATCTAGGTACTCGTAGTGGTATGACGAAAAGTCCGGACGATAGAGCATTGATGGGATCAGGAAGAGTGCAAACCAGCTGAATCCAAACAGCGCCAGTGGCGACCGTTTCTCGTTGCCATTCATCCATAGAACAGCGACGCCAATGATGATACCAAGTCCGATAAGAGTCGTCGTCAGGTCAAAGAACGGCATCGTTGAATACTTGATCGGCACAATCAGCTTGGCAACCGTCTCCGGTATTGTTGGAAGATTTGCGAAGATTGCCTGCACACCAAGTGCCTGCGAGTTTGCAACGATCGACGATTTGCGCAGAACAGCGTACAGGATTCCTGACGGTATGGCAAGCACCAATGGCATGATCGCAGACGTCGACTTGATCGACTCTCGATGGTAGAACCATGCATACAGAGCCGAGAGTACCGGAAGGATAACCGCTGTTTCTTTCGAGAAGAGAGCAAGAGCAAAGCAGACGGTGTTCAAGGCAAGGTACTTTGTTTTCTTTGTCTCCATTAGTCGGATAAACGTCAGCATAGACAGCACGCTGAACAGCGCAAGGAGAAGGTCTCCACGGGCCGGTATCCATATCACGGCATGGGAAGAGAGGTAATGCACGGCATACACCAAAGCTCCTGCCAGTGAATATCCACGCTCAAAGCCGAGTGCAATCAGCAGATAGAACACACCGAGACTGGTGAAGATGTGCAGCAGAAGATTCGTTC
>JBJTEQ010000015.1:0-2056 GCA_046092945.1 Kapaibacterium sp. (SeqCode) | reverse complement strand
CCACGGCCTCGACGAGGATGCGCTCGAACTCGTCGAGTGTTTCGTCGAGTGATTTATGATCACGATCGCCATAGGTGGACTCCAGCACCAGCACGTCGGCGCGGGAAGGGGGCTCTGGGTCGCGCAGGTACGGAAAGTTCGGCGGGCCAACATCTCCGCTGAAGACTACCACACGCTGTGTGCCATCCTCGAGCTGGATGCGCAGCTCAACACTGGCCGAGCCGAGCATATGTCCGGCATCATGGAACACCACCTGCACGTCCTTGCTCACGCGCGTCAGCACCAGATAGTCGGTTTCTTCCACCAGTTCCAGCGTCTGCGTAACGTCCTCGGTGTCGTAGAGCGGATGGTCATAGCGACTCAGCTTGCGACCACGCTGTTCCGAGCGACGGCGGCGGCGCTCAAAGTCCGACTCCATGATATGCGCCGCGTCCAGCAGGATGATCTCCGCAAGGTCGCGAGCTGCGGGGGTGCAGAAGATCGGACCCCGGTAGCCCTCGCGAACCAGCAGTGGCAGGCGTCCGCAATGGTCCAGATGCGCATGCGTAAGAACTACGGCATCAATATCCATGCGATGGATACGACCCGGTATGACGTTGCGGGCGTCGTCGTCCTTGTCACCCTGGAACATGCCGAAGTCCACGAGCACGGTCGAAGAGCCGGTTTCGACGAGATAGGCCGAGCCGGTTACTTCACCGGCAGCGCCATACGGAGTAATGGTGATCATCGTGCAAAACTACGATGCGTAACTTTGCGGCATGTCAGCCCAACAGCCGGAAGCCGAGACCGAAGAACGCAAGGTAGATTACCGGCTTCTTCGACGCCTGATCGCCTTCCTTGCCCCCTACCGCCTCTACATCGTCGGAGCGGTTGCCCTTACCCTCATGTCATCGGCACTCGGCCCACTACGACCCTACCTTACGCGCATAGCCGTGGACGAGCATATCGTCAAGGGCGATGTTCCGGGCCTGATGACCTTCATCGCAATCATCATCGGCCTGGTGATTCTTCAGGGGGCTACCCAGTACGCGCTGTCGCTTCTGATGACATGGGTTGGACAGCGAGTACTGCTGGACATTCGCAACACGCTATATCGCCACGTTGAGAAGATGGCTCTGCGTTTCTACGATACAACCCCTGTTGGACGCATTGTAACTCGCGTGACCAGCGACGTAGAGGTGCTGAACGAGCTCTTCTCTTCGGGCGTCGTGCTGATGATCTCCGACATGATGGTCATCGCCTGGATCCTGACCTTCATGTGGAACACCTCGTCTACGCTCACCATGCTGACGATCGTGATCCTGCCGTTTCTGCTGATCGCTTCGTTCATCTTCCGCAAGAAGGTGCGTGTGGTCTACAACCTTATCCGACGTCAGGTTGCCCGCATGAATTCCTTCATGAACGAATACGTCACAGGCATGGGCGTTGTGCAGCTGTTCCGCCAGGAAGACCGCATGACGCGGCAGTTCGCCGAGATCAATGCCGAACACCGCGAGCTGCAGGACCGCTCGATCATGTACTATGCCACGTTCTTCCCTGTGGTCGAATTGTTGTCGGCCGTTGCCCTTGCGATCATCGTGTGGTACGCCGCCGGACATATCGGCTCGGGCGAGATGACCATCGGTATGCTGATCGCCTTTGCGCAGTTCACCGAAATGTTCTTCCGTCCGGTGCGTGATCTCACGGAGAAATACAACACCCTGCAGTCGAGCGTGGTAGCCTCGGAGCGCATCTTCAATCTGCTGGACACGAAGCTGACCGTCAATGACAATGCCGATGCAAAGCCCCTTGAAAAGCTCAAAAGCGGCATTTCCTTCCGCGACGTATGCTTCTCGTACGACGGAACAACGCCGGTTCTTCGCAATGTGAGCTTTGATGTCAGAAAAGGCGAAACGGTAGCCATCGTGGGCGCTACGGGTGCAGGGAAGAGCTCGATCATCAATCTCCTCTGCCGGTTCTATGAATTCCAAGGGGGCGAGATACTCATTGATGGTCGAAGCATCAGGGAGGTCGAGCAGGAGTCACTTCGACGTCGTATTGCCGTAGTGCTGCAAGA
>JBJTEQ010000014.1:0-19199 GCA_046092945.1 Kapaibacterium sp. (SeqCode) | reverse complement strand
GGTCCGCAAACTGATTTGACGATGGACATCGAATGGGTGCTACGTCAACGTTATCATCAGGGGTGACGATGCCGAAACCGAGCGACTCAACAGAAAGAAGTCGAAGAATCTGACCACCAGCCGTACCCGCAACGAAGCCGTTGATGGCACCTGCAATACGCGGCTTCCGTGTTGCCGTCTGTGAAATGATCGATGAAGCGGTACTTACCTCCCACGAGCCGGAGACGTTCGCGAGCCCACAAATGTCTTCCGTGGTTTCGATCAACTTTTGGAAACTCCCGGACTTCCATGAATAGAGGCCGCGAGCTGTGGTCACGACAAGGTCGGTTCCGTTCGACTGACACGATGATAGATCCAGTGCATCGAGGCCTTGATCTTTTCCAAGGATCTTCCAAACGGAGGGAAGCCTTAGTGTCTGCACATTGAGGGGTGAAACGGCAAGCCCCTTATTCGTCGCAACCCAGATTGAATCATTGTGCAGAACAACAGAGCGAACCGGAGAGTTTTCTTCGAGTGCACCAATGCGGTCCACTGTTGCAATGAAGATCTCCTTGCGGCTGTCCCATAGCACAAAACCGAACTCCGTTGCCATGAGGACCGTGTCTCCACGCTGCGCAAAGGCGAGAATGCTTCGGCGGGGATATTGTGTTGCCCGACGAATGTCTCTGATGTTCGACCACTTTCCGTCGCTCCGCAAAACATCGATAGCACCGTTTACCTGCCCTACGTAGACTTCGTTTGCACGACGGTCGCAGTAGATCGAGGAACAGTCAAGCGACTGGAGCGCTCCAACGTTGCGATACTCAACGATCGAGCGATCCTTCGGATCGAAGCGAACCACACCGCCTGTGGTTGCCGCCCAGCAGACGCCTGATGCATCGATGTCCATTCCACGCACGGTGTAGAGCGATGAGATCGTCTGCCAGTCGCTCAGTCGGATCTCTTGAGCAAAGCTTTTGAAAGGGGCGAGCACCAGCGCTAGAATGCACAAGGTGAGAATTCGTCTCATCGGCGTCTTCATGGGAAGTGAACTATGACGCATTACAAACGAACGCGGCGGGGAATTATGATTGATTGCTCTGAAGGGAGTCAAACGATACCAGTAGCTGCAGCGCTCCCTCAGCGGCTTCGCGCCCCTTATGACCATGTGTACCTCCGCAGCGCTCACGAGCCTGTTCAAGAGTTTCGGTAGTGAGCACCCCAAACATACATGGAACGCCGGTCGAGATAGACAGGTCCATAAGACCGTGAGCAACGGGTGATGACACGTATTCAAAGTGTGCCGTCTCGCCGCGCACCACAACACCTAGGGCAATGACGGCATCGACGCCCGACTGACGGATGAGGCGAGATGCTGCAACAGGCAATTCGTAGCTTCCTGGACAGTCGATCAGGAGGATGTCTGGCATCGCCACACCGTAGGCAAGGAGTGTCTCGACAGCGCCGCTGCGAAGTTCATCAACGAGATCCCGATGCCAACGCGCTGCGCAGATTCCAATGCGACGCCCAACGCCGGCATTTACTGGGAGAGAATACGGCGTTGATGTCTGTTCCGTCATGACACGTTGCGGGAGGACTGTTGTCTGGCCTCAAACGCAGATGTTATCCGTTCAAGCGCAGCGGGTGTAACGCCAAACGTGCCGAAGTTGGCCTCGTCATACTCGCGTGACCCATGGAAGTCTGAGCCGCCAGTGATAAGCATCTGATGCTGCTCGCACAGCACACGGTAGAATTCCCGCGTAACATGCCAGTGAGATGGGTGGTACACTTCGATACCATCAATGCCCGTTTTGAGAAGGGGCAAAAACAGCTGTGGATCAGTAAAGTACCGTCCGGGGTGAGCAATAGAAAGGACTCCGCCGGCGGCATGGATCATCTCAACCGCCTTGGCAATCGGAAATGGCGTCTTTGCTGCATAACCGGGTTTGCCAACGTCGAGATAGACGTCAAAGGCATTTTGCATGGACGAGACAAAGCCCCGTCGCACAAGTACCGAAGCAACGTGCGGACGTCCGATCGGAGCGCCGGCAGCTTCGTCAAGAACTTCCTGGTAGGAGATCGGCGCACGCGCCTGCCGAAGGTTCTCGACCATTTCCTGTCCTCGGCGCGCCCGGTCTTCGCGGTAGAACTTCTCGTACTCCTGAACGCGCTGATTTTCGACGTCGACGTTGTAGGCGAGAATGTGAACTTCACGACCAAAGTCATGACAGGAGATCTCTACCCCGCGCACGATCTTCAGCGGTCCGTTGTATCCGCCCTTTTCGAGAACACGATGGGCATCAAGGTTGTCGTGATCAGTGATTGCTAACGCTCGCAGACCTCGCTGTTCGGCCTTTACCACAAGCTCCATCGGCGAGAGAAGGCCGTCGGAGCAGGTGGTATGGGTATGGAGGTCCGCTACAATTTCAACACCGGGTGTATTCACAATAGCACCTCGTGGAGAAACCAGGCGCGGCAGATCTTACCATCACGGCATTCGTACGTCGCAACCGCATGCACGCTTTTGCCATCGACCAGACCCGCAACATCCTCTTCGTCGATGACAAAGGGTGGGCAAACAATTCGATTAACCAGGCGGCAATGCATGGTGGGCTTTTCGGCAAACTTGCGGGCGTAGAGATCCCGTAGGCCATCGACGCCGATGCAAAACATCGACCCAGAGGCAAGATCTATCAGCTGAACGTCGTCGGAATACACAGCAGCGAAGGCGTCAACGTCGTGCGCGTTGTACGCGTCGAGCTGCGCCTGAGCTAGTTGTTCGCAAACAATGGAGGTAACGGAGGTCACGCGGCAAAGATACGCCACGGGCCTTAGTCGGCATCGATGAGAGAACCAACAAGAACTTCCATTGTCAACTGACGTTCCGCAGAACTGCGCAGCGCCCTTTCAGCCTGACGCAGAAGATGCAGGGCATTTTCGATCCGACGGGGTCCAAGATTGTCGAGCTGCTGGAATGCTTCAGCCAGTGCAAAGGGTTGCAAACCACTCATGCGGGCGATCTGGGATTGATCAGTTGCTCCGCGCAGGTCGATGAGGGCGTAGAGCGACGTAAAATGCCGCGTAAGCATAGTCAGGATCATGATCTCCTGTGAATCGGACTCGAGCATGGCACGAAGGACCCGCATCGCCTGGGCGGCATCGCGACGTCCGATCGAGCGCTGCAGCTCGAAGACGTTGAATTCCCGACTGCTCCCGGCAACGGAGTGAATGTCGTCGAGCAAGACCTCGCGACGTTCTCCAACGTAGGTGCGGATCTTGTCGAGCTCCATAGCAATATCACGAAGTCCTGTTCCCACCTTGGCCATCAACAGCTCAGGCGCTTCGGCAGGGAGGACAATGCCAAGCCCCTTCGCTGAAGACATTACCCATGAGCGAACCTGAGATTCACTCTGGCGTGGATACTCGTGCCAGTAGGCTTTCGTGATGAGCGTCGATAGCGGATACTTGACCTTGGACAGCTTCTTCTTCAGGGCATCCGGACGCTGTCGCAGCTTTCCAAGACCGTCAGCAGCGGCTATGGTGGCCGTGAAAATGAGAACTGTCGGCTCTGCCGGGTTGGCCAGGTAGGCAGACATCGAGTCCGAGCCCTTCTGTTCCTTGGCCGACATTTTGTCGGCACGTCGCACCCAGACGACGCGCCTATCGGACATCATTGGAAATGAGCGAGCAATCGACAGCACGGTGTCGAGTGAGGTCTGTTCGCCATCGAGCACGTCGCAGTTCATGCCCGTTGCATCCTGCTTCGAGGCTGCATCATAGAGTCGCTGAGCATCATGCTCAACGAGGAAATCTTCCTCGCCGAACAGCAGGATGGCTGTTGGAAACGAGCCCGAGCGGAGAATGTCGTCGATCATCGTTGGCTCGTCTTCGGGTCAAATGCGTCGCGCAGGCCATCGCCAAACACATTCAGGACAAGCACGCCTATGGCCATGGCAATGCTCGGAAACATCGTCATTCCCCAGTTGGTGCCGAGCGCGATGTATCCATAACCATCCTTGATCATCTGTCCCCAGGAAGGTGTAGGAGGCTGAACACCCAGTCCGATGAAGCTCAACGAGGCTTCTGCGATGATCGCCGTGGCGAACCCCGCTGTGGATAGCACGATGATCGGTCCTGTGGCATTCAGGAGCATGTGACGAAAAATGGTTCGCATTGAACCGTAGCCGAGAGCACGCGTAGCCTCGATGTATTCCTGCTCACGAATGCTGAAGAACTGTCCACGTACGATCCGGGCGATATCTACCCAGGACGATATGCCAATAGCGACAAACGTCTGCCAGTATCCCTTGCCGAGCAGGACCGAGAAGGCCACCACGAGCAGGATGGTCGGGAAGGACCACACAACATTCACGAGCCACATGATCGAATCGTCCACCCAGCCACGATAGTATCCGGCAATGGCACCAAGGATGATGCCGATCAGAAGCGCAATGGACTCCGAGATCAGACCAACGCTGAGCGAAACTCTCATACCATAGACCAATCGCGTGAACATGTCGCGTCCGAACCGATCTGTGCCCAGCCAGAATGTTGGATGAGCAACGAAGTCATCGGACGTCTGTCCGATAAGAGCCGAGCGCGCTATGCTGTACGGTTCTCCTGCCGGGTCGGTGTAATGGACGGTATCGGCGCGCAATTCCCACGTGGCCACGGCGATGATCGATGGTGTTTCCGGGTCGGCAGGATTCCTCTTGTACAGGATCGTTCCTTGGAAGCCGGCAGGCTTGACGCTGTATTCCAGGATCTGTGTTGACGGATCAAATGGAGTAATGAATGGAGCAGCCAGTGCCGCAACGATCATCACCAACAGAACCATCATGGCAACAACGGCACCAGTGTTCTTTCGTAGGCGTCGAAACGCCAGACGCGAAGGGCTTTCGGATCGATCCTGGTTCATGAAACCCTCACCTTCGGATCAATGAAGCCATAGAGAATATCTGCCAGCGTATTCACGGTAACAAAAATGATGGCTGTAAAAAGTACCGTTCCCTGGATCATCGGATAGTCGAGCTTTTCAATGGCATTGAACGCCGCAAGGCCGATACCGGGCCAATTGAAGATGAACTCCACGAAGTACGTGCCGGCAAGAAGTCCGGCAAACCATGCACTAACGGTTGTTACCACTGGATTGAGAGCATTGCGCAGTGCATGCTTCATGAACACCGAGACATCGGAAAGCCCCTTTGCCTTCGCTGTGCGGACGTAATCCTGTCCGAGAACGTCAAGCATGCTTGAGCGTGTTACACGAGCGATCACCGACAGCGGACGAATCGCCAGCGTGATCATCGGCAGCACGAGATGCTCGGCACCTCTGTCAATGTATCCGCTGATCGGAAACCATTCAAGGCCAACACCGAAGATCAGAACTAGCAGCAGTCCAACGACAAACGCCGGTAGCGAAATGCCAAGGAGAGAAGTTGACATCGTGAGCGTATCGACCCATGAGTTGGGTCGCCACGCAGCGATAACGCCCAAAAGAATTCCGAGGACCGTTGCGATCATGATGGACGTCAGAGCCAGAAGTGCCGTTGCCGGAAAGCGTTCGGTAATCGTCTCCGCAACAGGACGGTTCGTTGCAATCGAGCGTCCAAGATCGCCTCGTCCAAGATTGCTCACATACGCCCCGATCTGATAGGGAAGGGGCTTATCGAGTCCAAGCTGTTCGCGTAGCGCTGAAACGGACGCAGAGTCGGCCCGCTGACCAAGTAGAACCCTAGCTGGGTCCCCCGGCGGACGAATAAAGAAGGTTACGACCACAACTCCGGAGAGCACCAGAAGAGTGTAAAGAACTTTGCGGAGAACGTACCCGATCATCTCGACGCACCGCGCTGCTGGAAACTATCGATGCTGATGCGCACCGGCTCGTCAACGTGCCGTCCAAGAAACGTAGCGGCAAGCGTTGAGAAGGCCGGTGTGTTGTCTGTTACATACAGCGACAAACGAGCACGATGCTCGGGATTCTGGCGCATCACAATCTGCGAAGCTTCGATGGCTGTGCACTCGCCGCAGTCGATCAATTGAACTCCCGGAAGCAGATCCGCAAGCACGGGTGCGAGGATCGGGTAGTGTGTGCAGCCAAGAACCAGCGTGTCGATTCCGGCCTCACGGAGTGGACGGAGGTACTCTTCTGCAACGAGCCGTGTTGCAGGTGTGTCGATCCACCCCTCTTCAACCAGCGGAACAAATAGTGGGCAAGGTCGCACATGAATCGACGTGCGAATGCTACCTGCGTGCGCAGAGATAGCCCGAACGTACGACTCCGAGTTGATAGTTGCCCTCGTCCCGATCACGCCGATCGAGCCGGTGCGCGTAACACGAGCTGCCTGAGCAGCGGCTGGATCTATCACGCCAAGCACAGGAATTGTGTAGTGTGAGCGAAGCTGCTCAAGCGCCAGTGCTGAGGCCGTGTTACAGGCGACAATGATCATTTTAACGTTGTGTTGCTGCAGGAACGATGCGCATTGCGACGCATAGAGGCGAACAGTTTCAGGGGACTTGTTCCCGTATGGTACGCGGGCAGTATCGCCGAGATACACAAAGTCTTCCTCCGGCATCAGGCGCATCAGGTGCCGCAGCACCGTCAGTCCACCGATCCCCGAATCAAACACCCCAATTGGTCGTGCATCGTAAATCATCGTCGGCAAAGATAGAATCTCGATCCATGGAGCGCATTGTCTGTGTATGTTCGACGCCGTGAAGCTCACCCTCCGAGTTAAGCTTGCCCTGCTCTACGGGGCTATCGTGGCCCTGTCGCTGGCGGGGTTCGCGGCTATTGCCTATGTGACGGTCAGCAATGAACTCGTCAGAAACCTCGATGCTTCCCTTGAGCGTGCCGGAACCTCGCTTCTGGCCGTTATCCGCAAAGAGCAGATGCAGGCTCGCAAGCCCCTTACCTCGATGCGTCCACGCAAGCGCTCGAAGAAGAGAGAGTCGCTTCGGGTAGAGTTTCTGGATCAGCCCAAGGTTAGTGATTTTGTTGGTCCGGTTCTGAATTCCGAGAGCATTGCTCCCGAGGATCCGGTCTGGTCGGCCGTGTATGAGCATATGCTGCTGAATTCGTCCAGTACGGCTCTGCAGGTGTCGGCCGAGGACGGAAGTGTTGCGTGGAAATCAGAAAATCTCGGCGTTGACAGTCTGCCGACGTATGCCATGTTTCATAAAGCGCCGTCGACAAGTTCTTCTCCGGCCATCTTTTCGCACTATTGGCTTCGCGGCGAACGCTTCCGCATAGTGATGATCACATCCGAAGGCACGTCGGTAACGGCGGCCTATCCGCTTTCGGAGCTTGATCAGACACTACGGCGGCTGTTCTCACTGGTACTTTATGCTCTGCCGGCAGCTCTTGTCCTATCTGGTATTCTCGGCTGGTTTATTGCGCGACGCTCTCTCAAGCCGGTTGATGACATCACTCGGTCTGCTCGTACGATCACGGCAAGTAATCTTGAGTTGCGCCTGCCGCGGTCGCAGAACAATGATGAGATCGGTCGGTTGATCGATACGCTCAACGAGATGATCGCTCGGCTGGAGCAGTCATTTGCACAGATACGGCAGTTCACCTCAGATGCGTCTCACGAGCTCAAGACCCCGTTGGCCATTCTCATGGGTGAACTTGGTGTGGCTCTGCGTCGCCCCATGAGCAGCGAAGAGTATCAGGCGACGCTGGCCAGCTGCCTCGAGGAAGTTGAGCGTTTGACAAACGTCGTCCAGGGACTTCTAGAGCTGAGTCGTGCTGAAACGGGGCAGGTAACAATCGAACGAAAGCCGGTTGGCCTGAGCGTACTTGTTGGCGATATATGCGACGACGTACTGTTGATGGCAGAGAGCAAGCACGTGGGGCTCACAACGGATATTGCTTCAGACGTTGTGGTCGAGGGTGACCGCGTGCGCCTGCACCAGGCGATACTCAACATCATCGAGAACGCTGTTAAGTACACGCCGGAAGGGGGCTCCGTGCGAGTCGAACTTCTTGAGATCGACGGGTCTGCACGGTTACTTGTAAGTGATACCGGTATTGGAATTGCCGAAGAAGACCTGCCGCACATCTATGATCGATTCTACCGGGTTGACAAAGCCCGCTCTCAGGATATTCAGGGAACCGGCCTCGGGCTTGCTATTGTAAAGTGGATTCTTGACGAACACCGTGCAACGATCGACGTGGTCTCCGGCGAAGGTGCGGGCACGACCTTCAAGATCACGTTCGTAACTTTGTGACTTCGATCACCTGGGGCAACCACACCACATGTTTCAACCTCTTCCTGACGATTTTTCCTATCCGAAACAAGAAGAGTCAATTCTCGAGTACTGGGAAGCCAACGACGTTTTTGCACGTTCGCAACAGCTCCGTCAGTCAGCACCGGCCTTCACCTTTTATGAAGGCCCACCAACGGTAAATGGAAAGCCGGGTATCCATCACGTGCTTGCCCGCACGATCAAGGATTCGATCTGCCGCTATAAAAACATGCAGGGCTTTTCTGTTCGACGTCAAGCCGGATGGGATACGCACGGCCTGCCTGTTGAGCTAAGTGCCGAAAAGGAACTGGGCATTACCGATAAAGCACAGATCGAAGTGCTGGGAGTTGACGTCTTTAACAAGGCATGTCGCGACATCGTCTATCGCAACATCACCATGGATAGTGGCTGGCGCACGCTAACCCGTCGTATGGGACATTGGCTTGACCTCGACAGCGCCTACATCACCTGTACCAATGACTATATCGAATCCGTCTGGTGGGCCCTAAAGCAGTTCTTCGACAAGGGGCTGATCTATCGTGGTTATAAGGTGGTTCCGCAGTCTCCAACGTTAGGTACACCGCTTTCATCGCATGAGCTGTCGCAGAACTATAAGGATGTTCGTGATCCGAACGTGTATCTCAAGCTGCGTCTGACGTCATCTCCAGTAGCGGGTTTGGAAGGGACAAGCGTTCTTGTATGGACAACTACACCATGGACGCTCTTTGCTAACGTTGCACTTGCCGTTGGTCCCGATATCACCTACGTGCGTGTTCGCAATACGCGCACTGTTGGTGAGCAGCAGATTGTGGACGAGGTTATTCTTGCCGAGTCTCGCCTCGCAATTCTCGATGGTGAGATCGAGGTCATCTCCACGCACCGTGGCTCTGAACTTGTTGGGTCGCACTACGAACAGATCTTTACGGATGTCAGCATAGACCGTAGCGAGCACCCACATGCACTGACCATCTTGCCCGGCGAGTTTGTGTCAACAGAAGACGGCTCGGGCATCGTGCACCTTGCGCCGGCATTCGGTCAGGACGACTTCGAAATGTCGAAGCTCTTTCATCTGCCGGTGCCGCAGCCAGTTTCGCCAAATGGACACTTCACCGAAGAGATCAGAGACTTCTCTGGTCGTGCCGTGAAGAGTTTCACCTATTCAGATCATACCGAAGAGGGGGCTGATCGAGATATCGTTAAGGCCCTGAAAATCTCCGGGAAGATCTACAAGGCTTCGTTCGATTATCTTCACAGCTACCCTCACTGCTGGCGTACGGACAACCCAGTTATCTACTACGCTCGTGATTCGTGGTTTATCCGCTCTCCGAGATATCGCGAACGTCTGGTTGATCTCAACAAAACCATCAGCTGGCATCCGGAGGAAATCGGTGAAGGTCGATTCGGAAACTGGCTTGAAGAAGTCAAGGAATGGTCGATCTCTCGTGACCGGTTTTGGGGAAGCCCCCTACCAATCTGGGTTAGTGAAGACGGATCGAACATGTTCGCGATTGGATCCATTGATGAGCTCCGCACCGGAGTATATGAGCGGGAAGATGGAACGAGGGTTCCTGTTGACGAGTGTGGAGTTGAGATCGATCTGCATCGTCCGTTCGTAGACCGTGTTTTGTTTGAACGCGACGGTGTGACGTACCGACGAACGCGTGAAGTGGTCGACGTGTGGTTCGACTCCGGTAGCATGCCATTTGCGCAGTTCCATTATCCATTTGAGAATAAGGAAGTCTTCGAGTCATCATTTCCTGCAGACTTTATTGCTGAGGGAATTGATCAGACTCGTGGATGGTTCTACACTCTCCATAATATTTCAACGGCGCTGTTCGACGCTCCCGCATATCGAAACGTCGTCGTGAATGATCTTGTCCTCGATAAGCGCGGGCAGAAGATGTCGAAGTCGCGCGGTAACACCGTCGATCCTTTTGAGGTGATGTCGAGATTTGGAAGCGATGCGATTCGCTGGTTCCTTATGGCATCCTCGCCGGTGCATAAGCCGAAGCTTTGGAACGAAGAGGACATTGCGAAGACCGTAATCGCAGACTTCTTTCGCTCTCTGACCAACACCTACGAGTTCTTTGCGCTCTACGCCAACGTTGACGGGTATTCGTCATCTGACGATCTGATCCCTGTGTCGCAGCGTCCGGAGATCGACCGCTGGATCATATCCCGCTTGAATACGCTCATGAATTCGTATCAGGCAGCAATGGATGATTATGATCTGACGAAGGCGTGCCGCATAGTACAGGAGTTTACGATAGAAGAGGTCTCGAATTGGTACGTTCGCCGCAACCGTCGTCGCTTCTGGAAAGGGGAGTATGATGATGACAAGAGAGCGGCGTACCAGACGCTGCATGAGGTTCTGCTTCGCATTGCCGAGATGATGGCTCCCGTTGCACCATTTCTTGCAGAGTTGCTCTTTTTGAGATTGCGTTTGCATGATGAACAATTCAGTATTCATTGTAGTATATTGCAACAGTGCGATGAAACAGTGATTGATAACGAACTGGAGCATCGCATGAAGCAAGCGCAACGAATCGTTTCACTTGCTCGTTCTTTGAGAGAGAAGGCGAAGATCAAAACACGCCAGCCGCTTCGACGAATTCTTCTTCCGGTTGACAGTCCGCAAATGCGCAGACAGATACAGTCAGTTGAAGACATCATCACCGAAGAGATCAATGTGAAAGACATTGAGTATGTTTCGGACGATACAAACATTGTCCGACGCAGTGCCAGACCAAACTTCAAAGTCATTGGCAAGAAGTATGGGACCGACACTCAGGCTGTGGCAAACTCGATCAAGTCGATGACGCATGACGACGTGCGACGACTGGAACAGTCATCGGTCCTTATGCTGACGATCGGCGAGAAGACGGTTCAGGTCGACTTTGAGGATGTCGAGATCATCAGTGAGGATATCGAAGGCTGGTTGGTGGCAACCGATGCCGGCACAACAGTGGCCCTCGATACCGAACTCGACGAGGCACTTGTGCGGGAAGGCCTGGCACGAGAGTTCGTTAGTCGCCTTCAGAAGCTTCGTAAGGATTCGGGGTATGACGTAACGGATCGTATCAATGTCGAATACTCGACGGATGACGAAACGGCTGCGGCCATCGAATCAATGCGATCGTACATTGGAATGGAAACGCTGGCGGAAGCGCTCGAGCGGGGGGGACAGTTCGAAGGAACTGAACTCGAGATTAACGGGCGTCACGTCAACGTACGCGTAAAGCGTGTTTGATGATGGTGCGTCAAGGTGGCGCACGCGTTTTCATGTTTCACTTTTTTTGAGGTACACTCATGGCAGCAGCAAAGAAAGCCGCCAAGAAACCAGCAGCCAAGAAGGCAGCTAAGCCAGCAGCCAAGAAGGCAGCTAAGCCAGCTGCAAAGAAGGCTGCTAAGCCTGCGGCAAAAAAAAAAGCCAAGTAAGGGTTAGTCCTAACTCGGCGAAACAGTCGAAAACGTCCAAGGTAAAGGCGGCTCCGAAAGGATCGGCACCAAAAGTGTCGTCCGCGTCGAAGAATAGTTCGGCCAAAGCCAAGAAGAGTCCGGTTACAGCAGCAGCAAGCGGGAAGATGACGAACCCGAAGCCGCAACCAAAGACAACGACTGTAAAAAAGACGCCCGCATCGGCGGTCTCAAAGACCACTGATGCGGGTTCTATTTTATCTGCAGCGCCTGCAAAGTCGACAAAACTGATGCCGATCCCGCCAAAGAAGGGGCTGCGCTACAGTGATGCTGATTTGAAGTCCTTCCGGGTAAACATCGAGCGCGCCAAAGTTGATGCCCTTGAGGAGCTCCGTATGCTGCGGGAGCGTCTTGAGGACCTCACCAACAGTGAGGCAAATGAGGACTCTTCGATCTACTCGATGCATATGGCAGAGCAGGGATCAGAGGCTGCGGAGAAAGAAAAGACGTACGGTCAGATTCAGCGCGTGCAAGACTATATCCGCAAGCTGGACGAGGCGACCATTCGGATCGACGATAAGACATATGGAATCTGCCATATGTGCGGCATCCTCATCGCTCGCGAACGTCTCATTGCAGTGCCCATCACGACGCAGTCGGCATCGTACAAAATCCGCAAAAAGTGCCCTGACGATGGCGTTGACCGGATTCTCGCGAAGAGTTCAAACTGATCGGTAGGTAGCTGGAAATGAACTCAGCTAGCAGACCGTTCCTGGTTGCGGGCATACTGGTCGTGGTTGATCAGATCACAAAGACGCTCGTGAAGGGCTTCGACGTCATGGGTTTTCACCATCAGGGGATGTACCTTGGTGAGAGTCGCCCGCTGGTCGGCGAAACACTGCGATTGACCTTTGTTGAAAACCCTGGAATGGCTTTTGGTGTCAGCTGGGGTGAAGCCAAGATCATCCTGACTCTATTGACCATCGGGATTGTTGTGCTCCTCGTGCGAATGATCCTCACAACTCCGCCTGATTCACGCGTCGTGAGGAATGCCCTCGTACTTGTCCTTGCCGGAGCGGTAGGGAACCTCATAGACCGAATGTTTTATGGCGTGCTGTATGGTTCGGACCCGCTGTTCTATGGTAAGGTGGTTGATTTTCTACAGGTCGATATTCCCGATATAACCATGTTTGGTGAGCTCTACACGCATTGGCCGGTTTTCAACGTGGCCGATTCTTGTGTGAGCGTCGGCGTGGTGGTGCTATTACTTGCTTCGCTGTTTGGCGGTACGGACGTGGCGCTTTTCCGAGTTCAGGATGAACGATCAGAATAGCTCAGGCGATGCTTCCGAACAGCGATCGGCCCTGGAATGGAATGAGCACGTTTACGAGTTCACTGTTGCACCAGGTCAGCGACCTGAACGCCTTGACGCGTTCCTAACGCATTCGATCGTTCATGCAACTAGAACCCGCGTACAGAAGGCTATAGATGCCGAGGCGGTAACGGTCAATGGACGACCATCAAAGGCGAACTACCGGATCCGCCCCAATGATGAGATTCGGGTTACCGTCATGCGGCCACCGCCGCTTCAGTTGATACCGCAGAACATCCCGCTGTCGGTTTTGTACGAGGATGAGCACCTACTTGTGATCGACAAAGCACCCGGAATTCTCGTGCATCCCGGTCTGGGGAATCGCGATGGCACCCTCGTCAATGCCGTCCTGTGGCATCTGGGGCAGCGAGACCCGATCAATGTGCTCAAGGCCCGAGAGTCATGGGGTGATGGTGACGATGATGACCCTCGATCTGAGTCCTCTGAGCAGGGGACCGATGATGATCACGAATGGGGCTCTGCAGAGTTCGGAGCAGAAGAAGTCGCCGGACTGCGCCCGGGTATTGTTCATCGGCTGGACCGCGACACGACCGGTGTTATGGTGATCGGCAAAACCTATCCGGCAACCATGCACCTAGCTACGCAGTTCGCCGAGCGCACGGTGTCGCGTCAGTACGTCGCTCTGGCATGGGGCGTCATCGCCGATGACCATCGTCTGATCGAGAGTGAAATCGGCCGATCGCCCCGCGATAGAACCCTTCGTGCTGTTGTGAGGACGGGTGGTAAGTATGCAGCAACAGAAGTAACGGTCCTGGAGCGTTACAACTTTGCCTCACTCATCGCCTGTAAACTTCGCACTGGCAGAACACACCAGATCCGTGTGCACCTGAGCCACGGAAAACACCCGCTGATCGGTGACGCCGACTATGGTGGACGCGAATCCGCGGTGGCCGCTCTGCATACAGTCTATCGAAAATCGGCGTCGCAGCTGTTGTCAAACATCCATCGCCAGGCGCTGCACGCTCGAGTCCTGGGCTTTACGCATCCACACACGAAAGAGCGACTAACGTTTGAGAGCCCACTCCCACACGATATGCAGGCATGTCTGGACCTACTTCGGGATGGCAGCCCCCATACGACCGCGAATCCATGATGCGCGGCGCAGTGTGTACGCGCTTGGTTTAGATGCACTGAAAATGCGCGGATTGGGAACGATGGCGGCAAGCCGCGCTGCCTGATCCCTCGTGAGATCTTTTGCCGACACTCCAAAGGCCGTGCGAGCCCCCTGCTCAATGCCATAAACGCCGTCGCCCCATTCGATCATGTTCATGTAGACCTCGAGAATGCGGCGTTTGCCCCAGAGCGCTTCGGTAAGGTAGACAAAGTAGACCTCGAAGGCCTTGCGTATCATTGACCTCCACGGTACCAGAAAGACGTTCTTACATGTCTGCATGGTGATCGTGCTGGCTCCGAGTGGGGGACGTCCACGCTTGACGCGCGCGGCATTGACTCTCTTTGCACGCTCAACTGCGTTCCAGTCAATGCCTGAATGTCGCATGAAGCCACCATCCTCGCCCCCGACAACTCCGCGCGGAACCCAGGTAGAGATATTGTCGTAACTCGCCCAGCTGTGCCGGATCAGCATGGATTTCCCCGTGAAGGGGGCCTTGATAAGTCGCCACACCATCAGCGGCGTAGCGGCCGGGGGGATGATCCGTAATAGGCCGACAACGACCACCGATCCAACCAGAAATGCAACCGCGGAACGCAGGGTCCACAAGAGAATAGTTTTCAACATTGAGCCTCGAATGTCTCTAAAAACTTTACGAACGTTAAGTTTGACGTCGAATAACTTAACAAACGTAGAGAATGATGCGTGAAAGACCTTGATCGACAGATCTGCTCACTCCTTCAGGAAAACGCTCGCCTGAGTCTGAGTGAGATCGCCGAACAGCTCGGATCGTCTGTCCCGACCATCAGCGATAGGGTCCGCCGACTTGAGGCCGACGGCACCATACGCGAGTATACGACCTTGTTGCGTCCGGCCGACTTCGGATTCGACGTCACGGCCTTCATCTTCGTCGATCTCGACTCGAGTACGAGTTATGATACATTTCGTCGTCAATGCCGCGCGCGCAAAGAGATCCAGGAATGCCACGCTGTTACTGGCACCGCCTCTCATCTGCTCAAGGTCCGCGTTACCACAACTGCGGCTCTCGAGCAGCTACTCTCATCGATCCAGCAGTGGAAGGGTGTTTCTCGTACCCTTACCAATGTGGTGCTGAGCACACACAAAGAAACGCCGACAATCACGATCACATAACCTAGCCCAATTCATACGGAGGAGCTCCATGGCGAACAATGTCGATATTTCAACCGTTGCCCGTAACTGGCGTCTTGATGGCGTAGATGTACCATCTCCATCGGACGTTGTAAATGAAGTCTTCGCAAGCGATGTGCTCACGATGGAGGAGCTCCGTCAGCGTCTGAGCAAACCTGTGTGGAAGTCGCTTCTGGCAACCACCGAACGGGGGGCAACACTCGACCCTTCGATATCCGATACAGTAGCATTGGCCATGAAGACCTGGGCAATGGAGAAGGGGGCAACGCACTATACGCACTGGTTTCAGCCGCTCACAGGTCTCACAGCAGAGAAACATGATTCCTTCGTGACGCCAACAAGTGATGGCTCTGCGATATCACAGTTTTCCGGGAAAGAACTTGTTCAGGGTGAACCCGATGCTTCGTCGCTTCCGAGCGGTGGACTTCGTGCAACGTTTGAGGCGCGTGGTTATACGGCATGGGATCCAACATCACCGGCCTTCATCATGCGTCACTCCAATGGCGCCACACTGTGCATTCCTACGGCATTTGCCTCGTGGACCGGTGAGGCACTCGATAACAAGACACCGCTGATGCGCTCTATGGAATGCGTTAATTCCGCTGCACTGCGAGCACTTCGGTTGTTCGGTGACCAGGAGTCGCAGCGTGTGGTCGCAACGGTTGGCGTTGAACAGGAATACTTCCTGATCGACGAAGAGTTTTACTTCCGACGTCCCGACCTTGTGATGTCGGGCCGCACGCTCTTTGGAGCGCAACCGCCAAAGGGTCAGGAGCTCGAGGACCATTACTTCGGCTCGATCCCCGATCGCGTGCTGACGTTCATGACCGATGCCGAGCATCAGCTCTACGCACTGGGAATCCCCGTCAAGACCAGACATAACGAGGTGGCTCCGGGTCAGTTCGAGATCGCACCGATCTTTGAGCAGGCAAACATCGCTGCTGACCATCAGCAGCTTCTCATGCAGGTCTTCAAGAACACCGCACGGAAATACGGCATGGTGTGCCTGCTTCACGAGAAGCCCTTTGCCGGTGTGAATGGCTCGGGCAAGCATGTCAACTGGTCAATGTCCACGGACACGGGGAACAACCTTCTTGAGCCCGGTGACACGCCGCAGGATAACATGCATTTTCTGTTCTTCTGTGCCGCAATGATCAAGGCGGTGGATGACCATCAGGATCTGCTTCGCACGTGTGTTGCATCGGCGTCAAACGATCATCGTCTCGGAGCAAACGAAGCGCCCCCTGCCATCATGTCCATGGTCCTTGGAGAGCAGCTGACGGACATCTTCGATCGCATCGTTTCGGGCAAGGGTGGTGCATCGAAACAGGCTGGCTTTCTCGGACTCGGGACGCAGGTGCTACCGGCGTTGCCACAGCACACGGGTGACCGCAATCGAACATCGCCGTTTGCCTTTACGGGAAATAAATTCGAGTTCCGTGCCGTGGGCTCTTCTCAGTCCGTGTCCTTCCCGATCACGGTCTTGAACGTTATCGCCACCGACGCCATTAACGACCTGTCGCAGCGCGTTGAAAAGCGCCTCAAGAAGGGTCAGGCCCTGGAGACAGCGCTCACGGACGTTGTCAAGGAAGTGTATGCCGCCCATAAGCGCATTCTTTTCAACGGCGATGGATACTCAGCGGAATGGCACAATGAAGCTGCTGACAGGGGGCTTCTGGCTCTGCGCACGGCTATCGACGCTATAGAGATGTTGGTCAGCACAAAGAACACCGGGCTGTTCTCGAGCAACAATGTTCTTTCGGCACGCGAGCTTGAAGCACGTCAGGAAGTGATGTTCGAACAGTACTTCAAGACCGTTAACATCGAAGGCGAGACAACCGAATGGATCGCGCAGACGCAGATCTTGCCGAGTGCCATGCGCTCTCTGCGGGAGATGACCTCAACAGGCGTGTCGCTTCCGGCAATCGACAGGGCAACGACGCAGTTGGCCGAGGTGACGAATGAACTTGCGCTGGCGATCGAGGCGCTGCGTTCGCAGAACAATGAGCTCGGAGGGGATACGGTCCACTCAAAGGCACATCATATGCTGAGCAGCGTTCTTCCGGCAATGCAGCGCGTGCGTAGAGCTGCCGACTCCTTGGAGCGTCTGGCAGCCTACGACCACTGGCCACTGCCGTCGTACCGGGAAATGCTGTTCGTCAAGTAAATGCGTCCGAGCCGAGCGCACCGCGATTACTTCGTGGTGCGCTTGGCGGCGGTTTTCTTGGCGACAGTCTTCTTTGCAGCTTTCTTTGCGGCCGTCTTTTTGGCGGCCGTTTTATTTTGAGCTCCACCCTCAGCAGTCGTCTTCTTTGCTGACGCGCCTTTCTTCGCCGTAGGGGCCGGCGCCTGCTGCTGGGCAAGCTGCAGACACTCGTCAAGCGTCAGAGCTGCGGCATCGGTTCCTTTCGGAAGGCGGACATTCTGCTTGCCGACCACCACGTATGGACCCCAACGACCTTTGAGGACCTTTACCGTTGGGTCATCTTCGAATACCTTGATGGTATTCTCGGCGATCTTCTGACGACGGGCAAGGATCACCTCAATGCCGCGTGGTCCGGCAACGGTGTAGGGATCGTCGTCCTTCGCGAGAGAGTAGAACGCTCCGTTGTGTTCGATGTACGGGCCAAACCGTCCAAGCTTGACCTCCATCGGATGATCTTCGAATGCCCCGATAACCCGAGGAAACTTGAAGAGCTCCAGCGCCTGCTCCAGCGTAATGCTCTCCATGGTGACGATACCCGGAAGCCCCTTCTGACGCTTATTCTCGTCATCGGCATCACCGATCTGCGCGATTGGCCCGTAGCGGGCAAGGCGCACGTATACGTTGCGTCCCGAAGCGGGATCGACGCCGAGAAGGCGCTCACCGCTCTGGCGCTCGGCGGTCTCGCTGGTACGCACAACGTCCTGCTTGAAGGGCTCGTAGAATGACCTGATCATCTCGGTCCATCGAACACTGCCCTGAGCGATCTCGTCGAACTGTTTCTCCACGGTGGCCGTGAAGTTGTAGTCCATGATCTTATCGAAGTGCTTTGTAAGAAAGTCCGTGACGATCATGCCGATATCAGTTGGGAAGAGCTTGGAGCGTTCAGCTCCGGTGTTCTCAAGTTCCACGATGCGCGTGACCGTGCCGTTCTGGAGCTTGAACTCTCGAACCTCGCGCTGACGACCCTCGCGGTCTTCCTTGACAACGTAATTGCGCGCCTGGATCGTTGCGACCGTCGGAGCGTATGTTGACGGGCGACCAATGCCGAGTTCTTCGAGCTTCTTCACGAGCGAGGCTTCGGTATAGCGCGACGGCGGACGATCGAACTTCTCGCGGGCCGTCATGCGAAGCAGATCTGGATGCGAGCCAATCGTCAGCGGCGGAAGCATCTTACCAGAGTCATCATCAGATGCCTCTTCATCGGTCGATTCGAGATACAGCTTCAGGAAACCATCAAAGCGGATCACCTCTCCTGTTGCGACCAGTACATCTGGACGTGTGGAGATCGAGATGCTGGCGATGGTCCGTTCGATCTGCGCTTCTGCCATTTGTGAGGCAAGCGTGCGCTTGTAGATAAGGTCGTAGAGCTTTCGCTCACCATCCGAATTGCCCGCAGAGCGCTGGGAAAAGTCGGTCGGACGTATGGCCTCGTGGGCCTCCTGTGCAGAGGCAACCTTGGTAACGTAGTTGTGAGGGCGGCTGTACTGCTGACCAAAGCTTGTAACGATCTCCTGGCGAGCCCCCTCAATAGCCAGCTCGGAGAGATTCACCGAGTCGGTACGCATGTACGTGATGTGTCCGGCCTCGTAGAGACTCTGCGCAAGGCGCATTGTGTTCGTGAGTGAGACTCCAAGCTTACGGCTGGCTTCCTGCTGAAGGGTCGACGTTGTGAA
>JBJTEQ010000013.1:0-3973 GCA_046092945.1 Kapaibacterium sp. (SeqCode) | reverse complement strand
CGCCAGAACAGCGTCAACAGTCACCTGCCACCTCTTCGACAGCACACCGAGGACATCGAGCACCTCGTCGAGTTGTTTGCACAGCGCGCAGCCGATAAGAGCATCGTCGCGTACAGTGGTATCGACCCAGCCGCTCTGCAGCTCCTTCAGCAGCAACCGTGGCCAGGCAATGTGCGAGAACTTCGCAACATCATCGAAACAATGGTCACCCTTGAACAGGGGGCCCGCATCACCGAGGAAATGGTTCTACGCTATCTGCCTCAGGAACTCCAAGATCCATCGCCAACACCGATGGCCCTGATGAGCCTGCCAACGCCCAACCAGCGAGCCCAGGAGTTCGATGTGCAGATGCTCTATCGCACATTGCTCCAGCTCTCAACTGATGTTGCCGAGGTAAAGACAATTCTGCGTCATCTGCTGAGCATGAGCGTGCCACACGAGCCGCAGCTGCCTACCGCTCCAACTATTGCCCCATCCTATGAGCCATCGGCTGATCCCTTAGAGATACGTCCCCGTGGGAGTGCACAAGCCCCCTCATCATCACCCGACCAGCTCGACCTTGCAACGCTTGAACGTCAGGCCATTGAGACGGCCCTTCGTCGCACTCAGGGCAACCGACGCGATGCCGCCAAGATGCTGGGCATCAGCGAACGAACGCTGTATCGGAAGATCGATGAGTATGGGCTGATCTGAGGTGCGCCAGCACCGGTCTCGCCGGCGCAGCGTCCCCGTGAAATGGGGCAACATTGAACATCACCGCGTAGGTGCCATCAGGAGTTGAATCGGGAACGAAGATCAACTCAGTTATAGTGCAGTCAGTGCGCGGATTCTCAGGCCATTGCCAGAACCGATGATGGGCAACGAGCGCACCGGCATCTTCTTCACGGTCGACCGATGGAAGGTCGATCATCAGATGACGAATGCCGCGTTCAACGATGAGGTTCATTGCATCGATGTGGACGTATGCCGGGTTGGTTGCTGACCAGCGCCGTGTGCGCTTTGAAACGTCGTTTGGCAGCGTTCGGATGATGAGCGTTGGTGAGCCGTTATCCTGCCATGCGGCGTTGAGAGACTCTCTGGTGACGACTATGTCGCCCCCTACATCAGTAAGCGGAACACTCACAAGCGAAGCGATATCAACCATATCGCGCATGCAGACATCTACGGTAAAACTGCGGCCGGCAATGTGTCCAACGCATTCGGTGTGTGTACCGTTGCCATGCGGGGCAAGCGTAACGACATCGCATCGAACAGGTCCGCCCTCTTCGATGCTGCCAACGAAGGAACCAATCCGAAACGGCTCGAACGTTGCCGCCGGAAGGGAGAAGGCATTCGTTGCTGCCTCCGGCGTGATCGGCAGAGAGATGTCAACAAGGTGATCAAGACTGAATCGTTGACCGTTGATCACTAGTTCGCGATGGGGTACTTCGGAAGACATTTGAACAATTTACGCGACCTCGCGTCACGTTTTGCCAGCCCCCTGCCTCATAGACCGTAAAGCCCAGATATTGCGTAGTTTCCTTGAACTTCGTCAGTCACAGGGCCCATTTGCTAACCTTGTGTTTACGGAAGAGGTATTCATATGTCTCGCACTCTCAACAAAGTGATGCTGATCGGGAACGTCGGCAAAGATCCCGAAGTCAACTTTACTCCCAGCGGTGTAAAGGTAGCCCAGTTACGCATGGCCACGTCGGAAACGTGGAAGGACAAGGACGGGGCGGTACAGGAACAGACCGACTGGCACACGATCATTGCCTGGAGAGGCCTAGCCGACGTTGTGGAGCGACTTGTTCGACGGGGCTCACGGCTCTACGTCGAGGGCAAGATCCAGTCACGCTCATTCGATGACCGTGATGGACACAAGCGCTATGTAACGGAGATCATTGCTGAGAACCTCCTCCTGCTCGATGCCAAGCGTCCGGAGCAGTCGAACAGCCACGCAGAGACTGAACAGCCAACTGGTTCGTCATCTGCCGCCGCTGATGAAATCCCCTTCTGATATTCTTTGGAGACCTTCGCTTGGACGTGACGCGTAGCACGGAGATTCGTGTCGGTATTGTGAGTATTCTGTCGATCGCTCTGCTGATCGGTGGCATCATGCTTGGCAAGGGCATCAGTTTTAATCCCAGCAATAAGCAGATCAAGATCCGCTCGGTCTCATCAGGTGGTGCCGAACCGGGTAGCCCTGTCGTTATCAACGGCGTAAAGCGTGGCCAGGTCACCAGCGTCGTGAATGAAAACGGCACAGTGCTCATCAGTGCCGAGCTGGATGATGTTTCTGACCTTCACGGCGATGCTTCTGCTTGCATTACGATTCTCGAGATCACAGGTGGTAAGAAGATCGAGGTCACACCGGGATCGTCAGCCGAAGCCTTCAACATTTCGAAGGAGATCCCAGGGACAGTATCTGCCGACATCGGCGGAATTGTTGCAACGCTGGGCGATGTGAGCGGCAATGCCGTCAGCATAGTAAAGCGACTGGATTCGCTCACAGGTACGCTTACGGACATGACCCGTGACGGCCAGCTTGCTGCTGATGTCAAGACGATCTCGTCCGAGGGTGCACTGTTCGTGAAGGACCTGCGCTCGTGGTTTAGTGCAAACAAGGATCCGCTTGGTCAGTCCATCCGCGATCTTCGGGCGATCGCCTCACAGCTTCGCACCAGTATCGACAGGAATGAACCGAAGGTCTCCCGTCTTATCGATCGTCTCGACGCAACACTTACATCCATCGACGGAACGATCGGACGCGCCGATAAAGCCCTGGTGAACGCCGACTCTCTGGTTCGCCGTATCGACTCCGTGCTGATCGAAGTAAAACTGAACAAGGGTCTGCTGAACAACATGATCTACGATGAGAAGTTCGCCGAGCGTTTCGATAGCACCCTGTACTGGATCCGCGCTATTCTCCAGGACGCCCGCAATAAAGGCGTCAACGTGAACGTCGGCCTTGGGCATGAATAGTAATTGACACTTAACATTGGCTCGCCTGTTAGCTGTCGTTGTTGTCGTTTCGATAGTTGCCGGCTGCAAGGGGCCAAAGTATCTCAATCAGGATTTCGATCTGCGCGACGACGGCGAGCGCACCACCGAACTTCGCTTTACCGCAACGCGACACATCGACTCGATCGTCGACGTCAAGACGATCAAGGCCGACGTCTGGAAGCTGGAACACTATTCGTATCCCGACTCCATTCGAATGTTTGTGCGCGTCATCGATACAACAGGATTTGTTGTGACGCATATGGCAGCCCCCTACAAGAAGGCGGGCGCACCTGATTACTTCCCGTCGCTCGTGGAACATCTTGGTCAACGTCGCCGCATTAAAGACTCGGTCGTAAAGAACTATACGGTTCGAGAAGTCGGTGAACAGGATTCCATTCCTGCGAACATTGCGCTGGCCATCGACTGCTCCGGATCCATGAAGGGGGCTAAACCCACCATTGATCTCGGGTCCGAGCTCTTTATCGGGATGAAGCGTAAATGCGACAAGATCTCACTTACGGCCTACCATAAGGTCATCACGGAAGTCTTTCCGCTTTCCTCAGACTCGACCGCGATGCTGAAGGCATTTCGTGAGTATGCCAAGCGTCCGATCGGACTGTTCACGTCTACTTATGACGGCATCATGTCATCACTACGATCACTCGACAAGGTGTCACTGGATGAACCAAAGGTCTGCGTGGTCTTTGCCGATGGTGATGAGAATACGTCAACCACCAAGGCATCGGACATCTATGAGTTTGCGACCAAGCATAACATCTCGATCTATTGTGTTGGCTTCGGCTTTGCAAAGGATGAGCCCCTTCAGGAGCTCTCTCTCTATACGGGTGGCAAGTACTATCGGGCCTATACCAAGCGCGACCTGCTGGCCATTTTTCAGGATATCTGGAACAGCCTGCGCAACTACTACCTCGTCACCTACCGTCCACCACGGTTCGAAGGTCTGCACACTGCCGACGTCACGGTGCAG
>JBJTEQ010000012.1:0-5070 GCA_046092945.1 Kapaibacterium sp. (SeqCode) | reverse complement strand
AGCATACAGTGCATACGGAACCGAAGCCAGCTTTACGCGTGGCGTTGTTGACGCACCGCCGTTGAGCGTGGTGGAGATCCAGTAATGCTTGTTGAACGGAATGTTCAGGGGGCTCTTGGAACCGAGCATTACGCCGAACACACCGCCGCGGGTGATAACGTCGTGACGTTCGTTCCACACGGCCGTTCCGCCCGTTGCAACATCGTACAACTGAAAATCAATGACCCATGTGCTGTCGCACACAGGAACACCGGTGGTGTCGACCATGACACCTTGATATGATACCAGTCGGGGTACACCCGTCTGTGCCACAAGGGCCTGATGTGAGCTTAATGCTGCCCACAAGCAAATCAACGCAGTAATACTGCGAAGAAGGTAGCGTGTTTTCATCGCTGTGCAGGGAAACTGAATGGAAGTGAATTGAATCTTTGTGCTCAAAAGAAAATCTCTGGCCGTTTTAGGCGCAGGAAAATGGAGTCAAAATTAGGTAGGAAAGGGGCTTAGGCCTGCCCGTGGGGAGCTCAATGTGGAAATGTGGAAAACAAAAAACCCGACCCTCGGATATCGAGAGTCGGGCTGTGTTGGTCAGAAATGATTCATTGCCCTCGTTGATGAGAGCAGCAGGACCTACCGAGTCAGCAAATTACTTTGCCTTACCTTCGGCGATCGAGGCCTGGTTGTAGGGTGTGATGAGCTTCTTCAGGGCGCTGGCAGCCTTGCGGGCAGTAGCGGCATCCTTCTTGAACTTCGAGTTGTGAGCGGTGGTGAACTCGCCGAACAGGCGCACCATTTCGTCGTAAACTTCCTGCTTTGTCACGCTATGTCTCCAATAAGCGGTGGGAAAAAACGGTATGACTA
This sequence comes from Kapaibacterium sp. (SeqCode), assembly GCA_046092945.1. Lineage (GTDB taxonomy): Bacteria > Bacteroidota > Ignavibacteria > Kapaibacteriales > Kapaibacteriaceae > UBA10438. The sequence continues at coordinate 4,212 of JBJTEQ010000012.1, read as the reverse complement.
GGCATACATCGCGGTCAACAATAGCAATTTTTGATCACATATTTTTGCACCTTACACCACTCCAAATCACCAATGGAAAAGTTCACCATGCTTCGTTCCACCATGCTTTGTTCCGTGCTGGCCGTCGGGTTCGCTGTATCTGCATACGCGCAGCAACCAGCCGCGCCACGTCCAACAGAAGTCGATTCGGCGATCGTTGCCTTCAACGCAAAGGACTATGCAAAAGCGAAGGAATGGGCACAGAGGGCCGTTCGCGTGAATGATCAGACCCGAGAAGCTTGGGAGATCCTCGGATTTGCGGCGCAGTCTCTTGATGATGTTCCGACGATGATCTCAGCCGGCGAGAAGCTTGCCAAGCTGGTTCCGGGTGAGCGTAACGGGTGGTACCTGCTCTCGATCGCCTACTTCAAGCAGAGCCGTTTTGATAAGGCCATCGGACCCATGAAGCAGCTCTGCGCCGTCGACCCGTCAACCTGCAAAACATCTGGCATTGAGAAGATTCTCCATGCCTTGTCGCAGGATTCGATTGGTGTGTTGGACAGCACGTTCAGCTACATGGATGGTAAGATCTCAACCACATTGCCGCGATCATGGAATACCCTGGCGCGCGATGATGGCAAGACCCTTAACTGGTTTGTGACCCTCGAGCCAATGCAAAGCGACTCCGATGTGTTCTCCGTTGGAGGGACTTTCCGATGGGTACGCGAGATCACCTCATCGTTTCTCATCGAAGAGAAGAACAACAATGCGAAGTTCCTTGTCGGCTTCTGGGACCAGTTCATTGAAGCTCAGATGAAGGGCTTTACGCCGCACATGCGGAAGATTGTCGACAGCTCGGCCATCACCCTGAATGGCTGGAGCGGCATGCGCAGGACGATCGACTTTCAGTTCCGCGAAAACACGCCCGTGCAGCGTCGTATCGAGGCAATCCTCGCTCGCAAGGGAGAGGTATTCACGTACAACTTCGAATGTACAGGCACCAACTGGGCAGTTTATGAGCCCCGTTTCGAGAAGGCCATAGCATCGCTGAAGCTACCGCAGTAAAGGCATTCTGCTGTCGAGGTGATTTCAGATCGCTGCAAACCACGCGGCAACGTCGATCGATTCGCACGGGGCCGATTCTACGAGTTCATATTCGTTCGTGTCGCCTATTGCCCGATACGTTGAATTGCATTCTTCATGGTTCTCGGCAACCCAGCGCACAGCCCTGACGATCTCATGGGCCTCATCATTGCTCATGGTGGGATGGATCGATATGCGAACCCATCCGGGACGCGTTTGCACGTTGCCACTGACGATCTCGCAGAGAATGGTGTGGGAGTCGTCAGGCGAGATGTTCAGCAGGTAGTGTCCATACGTGCCGGCGCAGGAACAGCCCCCTCGCACTTGGATTCCAAACCGGTCATTCAGAACCCGCACGGCCAGGTTGTAGTGCACGTTGTCGAAACACAGCGGAATGATGCCAAGACGCCGGCGATGCTGTTCTGCCAGTAGCTCCACTCCGGTGATGCTTTCGAGGCCATCCCAGAGAATCTGCATGATCTCGTGCTCGCGGGCAAGGATGTTCTCAACGCCCATCTGCTCTTTGAGGCGCATGCAGAGAGCCGTACGCATCACCTGCAGAAAGCCCGGTGTGCCGCCGTCCTCCCGCGCCTCGATATCGTCGAGGTACTGGTGGACGCCCCATGGGTTGGTAAAGGCCACGGTTCCGCCGCCGGGATTGTCGGGGACGGAACTGGAATAGAGAGCCGAGTTGAAAACCAGAACGCCGCTTGTTCCGGGGCCGCCCAGGAACTTGTGCGGCGAGAAGTATATCGCGTCAAGCGAGGCCAGCGGTCGGCCGGTCGGATGCATGTCGATGCCGATATAGGGGGCGCTGCAGGCAAAGTCGACGAAACAGTAGCCCCCTGCCTCATGCATGATTTCGGCGATGTCATGATAGGGAGTCATGATGCCGGTGACGTTGCTACAGGAGGTGATGGCGGCGATCTTCAGTGGACGCTCGGGATACTCATCGAGAAGTATACGAAGTGAGTTGAGATCGACCAGTCCATCGTCCGTGCTGCTGATGATCCGCACCTCGGCGATGGTTTCCAGCCATGATGTCTGATTCGAATGGTGCTCCATGTGGGTGATGAAGACCACCGGACGTTCGGATTCGGGAATTGTGATCGATGGACGGAACCGCTCGTGGATGCGCAGGCCAAGCATGCGCTGGAGCTTGTTCACCACAGCCGTCATGCCGGAGCCGTAGCAGATCACTGCATCGGATTCGGCAGCATTCACATGACGCCGGATCGTGCGCATCGCCTCGGCATAGGCACGCGTCATGGTGGTGCCGCAGAACGACGTCTCGGTGTGGGTATTGGCAACGTACGGGGCTACCATGGAGAGCATTCGCTCTTCGATCGGACGATACATTCTGCCGCTGGCGGTCCAGTCCGCATAGATCACTCTACGTCGGCCAGTGGCTGACTCGAATTCTGCATCGATGCCGATGATGTTCTTCCGGTAGGGGGCGAAGTATTCTTCAAGGCTCATACGGCGCAGCAGATACTGGGAGTGAAGTGGCAAAAATGGACAATTCTCCAGTAGCTTTGCCAGATGAATCAGCACAGCCCGGACGTAATTGTCAGTGCAATCCGCGCATCGATCGAGACCAAGGAACGGCTGCTCGCCGAGCAGCTCGAGCAGATCAAAACCGCAGGGATGCTGCTGGCTGATTGCGCCGATCGGAATAGCCTCATCATGCTATGTGGAAATGGCGGCAGTGCGGCTGATAGTCAGCATATCGCCGCGGAGCTGGTGGTGCGTCTGCGCAGCAGTGTCGACCGTCGGGCCATTAAAGCCCTGGCCTTGACGACTGACTCAAGTGTCCTGACGGCCGGCGGAAACGACTTCGGTTATGACCGTGTCTTCAGCCGTCAGATCGAAGCATTCGGAGGCTCGGGTGATGTGCTTATCGCGATCTCCACGAGCGGCACGTCGAAGAACGTTGTCCTCGCAGTTGAGGAAGCACGCAGGCGTGGCGTCCTCACGATCGGCCTGCTCGGCGGAACGGGAGGCGTCTTGAGTGAGTTATGCGATCATTCCGTAGTCGTCCCGTCACCAGTCACCGCCCGCATCCAAGAATGTCACATTCTGATTGGGCACGTCTGGTGTGAGATGGTTGAAGAGAGAGTGACCAGTGACGAGTGACAAGTGACCCGTAGGGGCGAGACGCAGTCTCGCCCGATGACGTAACGAATTCCCACTGTTTCTGTGAGTACCATCATGAGAAGTTTCATTCAACTGCTTTGCCTTGCTGTGCTCAGCACATCCGTGTTTGCCCAGGAGCTGAAGCTTCCGGCGCTGAGCCCAACAGCAACGATCTCTCAGGATTTTTCGACCTCGAAGATCGAGATCACCTACAGCCGTCCGTCGATGCGTGGACGCAAGGTTTTTGGTGACCTCGTGGCCTATGGCAAGGTATGGCGTACCGGCGCCAATGCTGCAACGAAGATCACGGTCAGTGAAGAGTTGCAGATCGGTGGATCAACGATCAAGCCGGGCTCGTACTCGTTGTACTCCATCCCTGGTCAATCCGAATTCACCGTCATCATCAACAAGAACACCGGCGGCTGGCCGGGTGGCGATGGCTGGTCGAAGGACGACGATGTTGCGCGCTTCACTGTTCCGGCGTCGCGCACATCGCAGACCGCCGAAACGTTTTCGATCGGAATTTCCAACGTAACGTTCTCCACGTGCTCTATCGACGTCATGTGGGAGAACACGATGTTCTCGATCCCGGTGAAGGCCGACAATCAGCAGCGCCTGCTCACGGCCATTGATAAGGCAATCACCGCGCCAAACATTCCGTATCAGCAGGCCGCTACCTATCTGTACGAGACCGGACAGAATCTTGACAAGGCTCTTGAGTATGCAAGCGCAGCGCTGGATCGCAACCCGAAGGCCTACTGGGTTGCCCTGATGAAGGCAAAGATCGCAGCAAAGCTCGGTCGCAAGGATGTAGCCCGCGAGGCTGCCCAGAAGACGATCGAAATCACGAAGGCTGCAGGAGGCGATGCTGACTACGAGAAGGCAGCCCAGGATATCATCAACTCTTCAAAGTAGGACCTCGGTGCAGTTCGTTCGCCTTGCCTGCGCACTCGCGCTTGCCACATCATTGTCATGGGCGCAGCAGCGCACGCCGTCTCCGTCCCATCGCATCAT
>JBJTEQ010000011.1:0-15566 GCA_046092945.1 Kapaibacterium sp. (SeqCode) | reverse complement strand
TTCCGGGGTGGTAAGGGCATCAATACCTCGAGGGGGATGCTGATCGCTGTAGCTCCGGTTGAGCTTGCCATTGCCGCCATGGTCTTCCTCTTGATTCTGGGCTCATTTGGATATGTCTCGCTTGGATCGATCGTGGCCGCGGTGGTCATCCCGATCACGATGTTTATCCGACGTAACGTGCTGAATATTGAGATCGACGGCTATCTGACGCTTATCTGCTTTCTGATTGCCTTGTCGCTCATGGTTCTCTATGCCCACCGGTCAAACCTTCAGCGCCTGCGTGACGGAACAGAGCACCGATTTCACCGATTTATGGTCCTGCGGCGTAAGCATCAGCACTCATGAAGGTTGGGATCCTTGGTGCCGGAGCATGGGGCACGGCAGTAGCTCATGTTGCTGCCCAAAACTGTCCATCAGTGCTGATCTGGGCGCGTGAACAGGACGTCGTCAACGAGATCAATACTCACCGCCGAAACAGCCGATTCCTTCTCGATGCACTTCTTTACGACGTCGTCAGTGCGACGGTCGTGAAGGAAGACCTCATTGGATGCGACGTCATTATCAACGCCACGCCGACGCAGTTCGTCCGCTCGACGGTCACCAGTGACATCGTAAAGGGAGCGATCGTTGTCAACCTTGCCAAGGGCATCGAGCGTGGAACGCACCTGCGCGTCTCGGAAGTACTGCAGCATGTTGCCCCCTCTATGCGGTCCTACGTGGTTCTCTCTGGACCGAGCCATGCGGAAGAGGTCATCAAAGGCATGCCGACAACGGTTGTGTGTGCGGGACGCGACAGGGACGTCGTAGCGCAGATCCAGGCGATCCTTATGACCCCAACCTTTCGGGTCTATGCCAGTGACGATGTTGTTGGCGTTGAGATTGGTGGAGCACTCAAGAACGTTATCGCGATTGCGGCAGGAATCGTTGATGGACTGGGGATGGGTGATAATACCAAGGCCGCACTGATAACCCGTGGACTCGCAGAGATTACACGTCTTGGTGTTGCTTTAGGTGCAGACCCACAGACATTCTTTGGCCTGGCCGGGCTTGGAGATCTCTTTGTAACCTGCACATCGCGTCACTCACGTAATCGTGCTGTAGGTGAGCGAATCGGACGTGGCGAGACGCTCGATCAGATCCTTGCTACGATGTCGGCCGTTGCCGAGGGCGTACCCACCACTCAGGCCGCGCTTGAACTTGCGTCGGCTGTTGGGGTTGAACTTCCAATCACTGAACGTGTCTCGAAGATCCTTTTGGGCGAAGCCGATGCGGAGGAATCCGTCCGGATGCTCATGATGCGTCCGGCACGAGAAGAATAGAATTCGCCGGATCGTTGTCCGTTGCGAGCGCAACCGGAGAGATTACCCGATATCGTCGCCTGCGAGTGTTCGAACCTTGAGCTCCGCATTCTCGAGATATGCGCGGCATGACTCGGCCAGCTGCATCCCTTCTTCGTACAGGCGCAGTTGCTCATCGATCGGCGCTTCGCCGCGATCAAGAAGTGTGGCGATCTCTTCGAGACGCTTGAGCTGTTCCTCAAGCGGTTTCTGTTTCGAGTCCTTGGTCGTTGCCATGTGTTGTTCCTGTTGATGTTTCTCTGTGATGCACACGTTGAACGGTTGCGGTAAGAACGTCGTGCTGACGTCGAATCTCGATCGCATCGCCCGGATTAATGGGCTCACTTGCGTTGATCACCGTGCCGTTCCGTTCAATAACTGCATAGCCCCTTTGAAGAGGAGAGAGTGGATGCAGACTAGAGAGTAGGGCAGTCGTATGATCAATACGCAGCCGACGCGTTCTAACACTCTGCAGCATAGCCCGTACGAGGCGCGTTGTATGATCATCGATGCGCTGCGATCGCAGGTTGATCCGCTCCGTCAGCCGGCGGGCAGCGCGACCATCAGTAAACGACTGGGCCATCTGTTGCAGGGTCAGGATCGTACCGGTAATGTCCGAGATCATTCGCTCGCGAATGGCATCGATGCCGCGAAGCAGATCGTCTGCCGTTATCGGCGTGACCAGTTCGGCAGCTGCCGTCGGAGTCGGAGCGCGCAGGTCGGCAACAAAATCCGAGATCGTTGTGTCAGTTTCGTGTCCAACCGCCGAAATCACCGGAACCGCGCTGGCAAGGATCGCATTGGCAACCATTTCGGTATTGAAGCACCAGAGGTCTTCAAGCGAGCCTCCGCCACGACCAACGATGATCACATCGACGTCCTGCCTGTTGAGATCATCGATCGCTCTGGCGATATCCCGTGAGGCCTGCTCGCCACCTTGCACTATAGTCGGACGAAACACCACCTCGAGCGCCGGGAAACGTCGGCCAATGGTGGTGAGCATATCCCGAATGACCGCTCCGGTGGGTGACGTAGCGATTCCGACACGCCGAATGGGACGGGGGAGGGGGCGCTTGCGGGCGGGATCGAAATAGCCGAGTGTGCGGAGCTTTTCCTTCAACTGCTCGAAGGCTTTGTGAAGGTCGCCCACGCCTTCAGGTTCCATGTGGGCGCAGTCGATCTGGTACTTTCCCTGTGGAGCAAACACGCTTAGACGGCCGTGGACTACCACGCGCATGCCGTCCTGAGGGGCAAACCGCAGTGTTCTGGACTTCCACATCACGCCCGAAATCTGGGCGTCTGTATCCTTGAGCGTAAAGTATCGGTGCCCGGAGCTATGATGCTTGTAGTTCGAGATCTCGCCCACAACAACGACCTCGCCGATGCCAACCTCAAGGAGCCCCTTGATGGCATGGGTGAGTTCGGAGACGCGGACGGGTTGCTCATTCATATCAGGCAAAGATCGACATTCGCCGCAGACCGTAAATTGCGTCATGGTAGGATTTGGTTTTGACGTTCATCGTCTCGAGCCCGGACGCCCCCTCATCCTTGGGGGCGTTGACATTCCGTCACCGCATGGAACTGTTGCGCACAGCGATGGCGACGTGGTCTTCCACGCCCTCGTCGATGCACTTCTTGGCGCGCTGGCACTTGGCGATATCGGTGAGCACTTCCCCGATACTGATCCACGGTGGAAGGGGGCGGCCAGCTCTCAATTTGTTGAGCATGCCGTGCAGCTTGTGCGATCGGCAGAATGCCGCATCATTAACGTGGATTGCACCCTGGTACTCGAGTCTCCCAAGATCCTGCCCTACAAGCAGCAGATGCGAGAGAACATCGCCAGACTGTGTGGACTTCCCATGGAACGCGTTGCCGTAAAGGCCACCACAAGCGAACGCATGGGATACGTCGGACGTAAGGAAGGTGTTCACGCCTTTGTTATCTGCGAAGTGCAGGGTGTATGAGAATGATCGTCGCAGTTCTGCTTCTGCTTATCGGCACGCATGAGCTGTGTGCTGATGCTGGCGAGCCGCTGCGATTTGTTGTCGGCGGGACGTGGCAGGGACGACGAGTTGATTCACCGAGCGATACGTCCCGACGTCTTGTCATTTATCCTCGACCGGCCTGGGACGCTTCGTCGTCGACGCTGGCAGTGTTTAACGCCAAACAACAGACATACATAGAATGTGCGCAGAAACTGAACGTGCTTGATGCCGCATTCTACAACGGGGGGATTCTTCTCGTTCATCGTCGGGATGAGGGCATTTTCCTGTGCATGCTAACGGTGGATGGTAGCCGAACACTTGTCGACGACGTGCGGCTGCAACCCACCACAAGCGCTTCTCAGCAAACGGCCGTGCGGATCGATGTTGGCAGGAATGCTCGTGCGGCACTCGTGCAGGCTGGTGATGCTCTGTATGTCGTGAGCGGCTCGCAAGAGCTTGTGGCCGTCGACGATCAGTTCCTTGGCACAGCAACGCAGTTTGGCTTCAGTGTGCAGCTCGTCGAACATGGAGTCTTTGCTGCCAGATTTGTTACCTCGCAACGTGGTTGGGGAGTCGTCTTCGCATACCGAGTTGGCCCTGTGGCCTTTCTTGCCCGGACTGACTCTACAATGCGGATCGTGAGCTCACACATGGTCCCCATGGCGGACGTGTCGCGGATGGAACAAGTTGGCTCGAGCGTGATCCTGTATTCCTCTCTGACAGAGGCCAGTGGCTGCGTCCTGACGGTGCTCGATCTTGACAACGAATCTGTCCTGACCCGGTCGTTGACCGTTGAAGAATCACGGGTGACGGCGTTTATGCAGAATGGCGCTCGGATGCTCGCGGTGTTGACCACCCGCAGTGGACGTCCAGAGATTATCTGCATGCCCCTTGCCTCATCACTCGAACGGATGCCTTCTGGTACGTTGATCCCCGGTGACTACGGATCACCGAGGATGCTGAGAGCATTCGGCGACAGCATCGTGGCGATCTTCTCCGGAGGAATTGCCGTCGTGCAATCTACTGGTGAGATACTCGCAAGGAACACACTCTCATCGGCTGTGCCGGACCATGCTGTTCTTCAGGGGGCAGGCGGGAACCTACTGATCACTTCGCCGTCCTTTTCTATGACGTTACATCGGCTTGATCAGCCGCTCTGGTTTGTATCGCGGTCCTGGGATGCACTCCTGCGGACGGTGATCCCGGCACTGTTTGTGATCAGTCTCGGTGCACTCTTTTTTGTGTACCGACGCCAGCGGCGATTCCTCGAAGCGATCATCGATACTCCGGGAGCAGGCATCGTTGTGTTCATCGATGTGAACGGTCGGCTTGTGAGAGTGAACGATCGTGCAGCCTCATTGCTACGCATCACGACCGATGTTCCGATGGGGCGAATGTTCGAATCGTACATGTCCCAGCCAGGGCTTGAGCAGCTGCGTCAGTTCATTGATAAGGTCCGTCATTCGCGGGAGTCACACACCGATCGCATCACAACGTCCCGCGGCGACGAGACAAAGGAGTACATGGTCAGCTCTACGCCCATCCTTGGAACACTGGGAACATCTCGTGGAATGCTCTTCGCGGGAATTGACATTACGGAAACGCTCGAGCAGCGTCGACTTGTGAACTGGGCACAGCTTGCTCACGACATGCAGACGAATCTTTCAACGATCCGACTCAATGCCGAACAGTTTCGTGGAGCGGACGGCTGCGGTGATGATGAGCGACGCCGTAGGATTCTCTTCCAGGTAGGAGTTCTCATCGACCGCGTTCGCGATCTTCTCGGTGTTGCTCGCTCGGATGTCTTTCAGCGCACAACGGTGCACAGTGCCGAGCTATGCACTGAGGTGCGCCATGAATTCGATCCGGCAATGTTCCCCCAAGTGACGTTTTCCATGAAGCTTCGTGGTACACTTATGCAGGCCGATCGCATGAAGCTCTCACGTGCTGTGCGCAACGCTGTGGAGAACGCCATCAAAGCGCTGCGTAGTCAGCCCGGAACAGTGGAGATCGCAACATGGTTTGATAGGTCCAATGTGTTCATTTCCGTGAGTGACACCGGTGTCGGCATGGACCCGGAAACCATGGCGAACATGATCAAGCCGTACTTCAGTACATCCAACGACGGCTCTGGCCATGGAATCGGAACGATGATCATGCACCACGTCACCAAACTTCACGGCGGAACAATCCGTGTGACAAGCGAACCCGGACGCGGAACGCAGGTTGTCTTCCGCATTCCGCACGGTATGGAGCCGAAGGATAAGATTCGTTCTTTCGCGGCGGAGCAGGCATCGTGACGTCGGATGAACGTGAACCACTGCGCGGCAAGCGACTCATGGCTTTTGACTTCGGTCTCAAGCGAATTGGTGTGGCCGTCTGTGATGAACTTCATATCATCGTTTCTACTCGCCCCGTTATTGACAACACGCCGCAGGTTCTCGACGAGGTGAAACGTCGCGTTATGCAGGAGCGATGCGAGGCACTCTTCATCGGTGTACCGCGTCTTCACGACGATCGAAGTACACCGATTATCGAGGCAGCCTTGGCATTTATCAGCAGCGTTCGAGAACACGTTTCGATCCCGGTCTTCGAGGTCGACGAGGCATTCTCAACGCAGGAAGCACGGCAGCGTATGATCCGCTCTGGCATGAAAAAGAAGCAACGTCAGCAACGTGGTGTGAAGGACCAGTTTGCCGCCGCCGTGATCCTTGATGGCGTGCTCGAAGAACTACGATCGTCACGACCTTTGGGCGGGCATTGATGATTGGTCGCATGATCATCGCGGTTGTCCTAACCTTGGCCGTTCCCACGGGCATCCTCCTGGCTCAGTCGGGCAATCGCGTGCAAAAGGCTCTGGCCGGCGAAGCCGGTGAGAGGCTCTTTGCCGATGCCATTGTTGTTCCGCGGTCATCGATGGACTCGGCGGATCTCTTCGTGAGCTTTCGTGTTGCGCATGACGCACTGACCTTCACACGAGTAACTGACATGCTGAATAACGCTGGGAACTACGCTGCGGAGTTCACACTAAGCGTAGAGGTCCGTGATTCGATCGGAGTGATCCGCTCGCGTGTGCGCTTCAAAGACACAGCCTACGTGAATTCCTATGAAGAATCGATCGATCGTGCTGCAATGCATCATGGAAGCTGTCGAGTTGGTCTTGCACCGGGTACATATCGAGTGATCCTTGAAACGCTATCGCAACGTGACGCGAATAAGCGCTCCGTAACACTGCCGTCGGTTTCGTTTACACCTCGTTCGAAGACTCTAAAAGCGCCCGGATTTATTGGGCTCGAGCGCAAGGAGGGGGCTTTGTGGACCGTTGATCCCCTTGTATTCAATCGAAACGTACCATTTGGGAGCACGACCTGCACGGCGGTCTTTATGACATCTGACTCCGGTGGTGCGACGTATGATTACGCTGTTCGCCAGCTGCCGTACGGACCAAAGGACATCCGGTGGTGGATCGATGCCGATTACTCCGGCACCGTTCGCTCACGCACAGACATCAGCGTCAAGGGACAGTTCGAGTCCAACCGGGCCGCTCAGCTACACCTGATGAAAGGTGCAGGCATGCCTATGGTGACGATTCCGATCGATGCACCGCAGCTCGTGCCTGGAAACTATATGGTGCGCCTGGTCCGGAAAGGGGGCAAGGACACCATGGAGTTACCTTTCCAGGTGCAATGGGAGTTCATGCCACAGTCATTGCGCACGCTTCGGTATGCTCTTGATGCTCTTGTCTATGTCTGTCCGGAGGAGCAGCTCGATTCGCTCAAGGAGGGGTCGGATGCTCAGAATCGAGAACGCCTGATGACGTGGTGGCGACGAATGGACCCGACGCCGGAAACGGCTTACAACGAGCGTCTTGCCGAGTACTATATGCGTGTTGATCACGCATCGATCGCCTTCTCTTCGGTGATCGAACACGATGGGGTTTTCACCGATCGAGGAAAGGTCTACATTCTTTTCGGACGCCCAACCAAGATCGATAAGAAGCTCTCGCGCTCAGGAGCATCGGTCGAGATATGGACCTATCGCAGCGGAGTTCGCAAGACCTATGAGTTTGAGATCAGTACTGACGGAGTGTACCGACTCAAATCGATCTTCGACACACGCTAGATTTACGCGTTCTCCAGCGGTTCCCAGCCCTCACCTTCGCACGGGGGCTCCTCAGATGTTACATGCACGTCCATGATGGTGCACAGCTGATTTGTTCCGTTGAAGTACCGGCATGCTCCACAGAGCGTCCCCACTGTGATCTTTTCTACCGTTTCATGAAAGGCCTGATGCTGCAGCCACGCTGGGTAAACACCCAGACCCCAGAGACTCAGCATGGCCGTCCACCAGACGATTGTGGCATCAGCCACCTGAGCGAGGGCAATACAGAGAAGCCCCAGCAGAGCAACTCGAATCATAGCAGCCGTAACGATCGATCCGGTCGTGTAATAGGGTCTCTCCACCGCATCCGCAGGCTCTCGCATGCGTAGCAGGAGGAGATCCATCCAACGGTCATTGCGGGGGCGTTGATTCATGTTCCATGTCCTTTGCGGGAATAACTCCGCCCCTTCCACTGAGATCCCTTTGACGAGTATGCCCAACGAACGGAATTGACGCCGATCACAATGGTCCAGAGTGCGGTGACGGGTTGAATGATGGCATGCCAGTTCGGCATGCAAAAGCGTCCGCTGATCATGAGTCGGATCACACCGGCGGCCGCAAGTGCACATGACGATGTGAGCATCATTGTGGTGTCAGAGAATCGGTATCCGGCAATGAGAGTTCCAACGGGAAGCACGTAGGTGTGAAGCAGATGCCCGAGAAATAGGAGCGTTACCGGAAGATTGTACTGTGTGGCGGGAAACATATTCTTCGAGAAGCCCCGTGTTACCTCAGCTGCGCCTGTGTACATGTGGCAGGAGACAGCATCGGTTCCATCGACCAGGGCAATGCGCTGTCCCGATGCTTTTACCGCACGGGCGAGAAAGACATCTTCAACGAGGGAGTTCCACACGGCGGTGTGTCCCCCAATGGCCTCATAGCCCCGTCGGGAAAAACACATGAATTGTCCGTTGGCAGCCGAAAGCGATACACGCGGATTACTCATGATGAGGTTGTTCGGCAGATAGGAGAAGTACAGCACGTGCACCATCGGGATGACTGCGTGTTCCCCAAACGACGAAAGCACCTGGTAGGGAACCATCGAGAACATCGCCAGTGCGTTGCGCTGCAGGAATGCGATCGATCGCACGACCGTATCCGGTTGATGTACCGTATCGGCATCGGTAAACAGTAGCACATCGGCCGCGGTTGCCTGTGACAGCTGATGGCACGCCCATGACTTGCCGACCCAATCATCAGGAAGGGAGCTTCCGCTGATCACGCGCAGGTTGTCGAACTGTGTCGCCAATCGCTCAAGGATTGCGCCCGTAGAATCGGTGGAGGCATCATTGAGGACGATCACTTCGAGGTTGCGGTGCGTCTGCTCGCAGGCAGAACGCACGCAGGCTTCGATACAGCGTTCTTCGTTGCGGGCTGGGATGAGAATAGCGACCGATGTCTGCGTCACGTCACCAATCTTCTCAACCCGCGGCAAGCGGGCAAACCGCAGAAGGTTAAAGACGCTGATCGAGAGCAGCACACAGCAGACTCCGAAGGCGGAAACGGAAAGCCACCAGAGCACGGTGTGCCATGACGACGTCGTACTCGAAACGGCGGCAAACCAATCGAACATAGAACCCATCCTTCAAGCTACGAACCATCGGGATTCGGTAGCTTTGCCGCCTCATGAGCACTTATTGATATGCGCATTCTGTCAGGACTTCAGCATGACCATTGCCACATGCTCGATGGGCGGGGTGCCTACGAGTGGTGGTATGCCGATACGCTTGATGCATCGGGCGAATGGGGCGTTGTGATGATCCTGTTCCGGGGTATGCCGATGTCGCCAGACTATCTCAGCAATCCCGATGATCTGCAAGGGGGCTATGCCCTGAGTATCTATCACCGCGGTGTCCGCGTTGCCTTTGCCTTCGGTGGTCATCCCCTTGAACGATGTCTCTTTGCCAATGATGACGTCCATGTGTCAATGCCGGGAGCTGAGCTCCGCAGGCACAATGAGACGCTGACGATGACCATCGACGCAGCATGCGGCACTGATGGACGTCGGGCTTGCGTCACCTTGTCGATGAAGGCTGGAAGTGCTTCCGCACAGGCCCAAGACGCAATCGATGATCCTCACGCATGGGTTCTTGCGGCACCGCGATCGTCCGCCACGGTTTGCATCCAAATTCATGAGGCACACGGAGAGGTTGTTCAGCACAACTTTTCTGCAACAGCCTACCATGATCACAATATGGGCGCTCGGGCAATGTCGGTTGACTTTCGTGACTGGTATTGGGGTCGACTCCACATGGATCAGCAGACGATTGCCTTTCTCGTGACAAAGCGTTCGGCTGATGAGACGAACTGGTTTGGACGTGTGCTTGACGGCGGTAGAGTTGAGGCATTCAGCGATGTGAAGATCACGTTTCAACGACCGCGATGGTCGATCATGGGACTTCGCTATCACCAGCGGATCATCCTGCAGGGGCGAGACCCCGAGGGGAATATCGTGACGGCAGAATGTCGAAATGCTCGGGTCTGTGAAGACGGACCATTCTATCAGCGCTACATCAGCAGGTGGAGTATCAATGGCGAAGAATCGGGGCTCGGCACGTCTGAGTACATGGACGTTCGCCGTTTGTCGAAGGCCTGGATACGCCCCTTTCTGCGACTACCGTGGGTGGTATCTTCGTAGTTATGGCCGGCCGCATTCACATCCTTCCTGAATTTATTGCCAATCAGATCGCTGCCGGCGAGGTCGTGCAACGTCCCGAGTCGGTTGTGAAGGAACTTGTCGAGAACTCCATTGATGCCGGTGCCGATTCGGTGACGGTAGTTGTGCAGGGGGCTGGTAAGAACTTGATCCACGTCATCGATGACGGATCAGGAATGTCCCGCGAAGACCTAGAGCTCTGTCTGGTGCGTCATGCGACCAGTAAGATTCGGACCGAAGAAGATCTCCATCGCATCGCAACACTGGGTTTTCGTGGCGAAGCGATGGCCTCGATCGCTGCCGTTGCTGATGTCGAGGTTCGCACGCGCAGCCGCGATTCGGAGCTGGGCTGGACGCTCACATCACAGCCTGGGAAGCCCCTTTCCGTAGCCCCTGCGGCAAATGATGCAGGCACGCAGATCCTTGTGCGTCAGCTGTTTGCGTCGGTTCCTGGACGCCGCAAATTCCTCAAGTCAGATCTGACGGAGTTCCGATATATCAGTGAAACGATGCAGACTCTTGCGCTATCCCGGCCATCGGTGCGCTTCGTTTTCTATGACGGCCCTACGAGAATATTTGACCTAGCACCATCGGATCTTCAAACGCGTGTGGCACGGGTGTTGTCTCTTGATCCGCTGCGCTCGCTTGTGCAGGTGGAATCCTCCGACAATGGCATTACCGTGCGCGGATATGTTGGCAGGGAGAATGCTGTTCGACAGAATCGGGGTGGACAGTTTTTGTTTTTAAACGGACGGCCGATCAAGAGCCGCTCGCTGGCTCATGCCGTTAACCAGGCATTCGAGCACCTGATCAACGACCGGGAGTTTCCGGTCTTCGTACTGTTTCTGGACGTTGATCCGGAACGAGTTGATGTGAACGTGCATCCGCAGAAGCACGAGGTAAAGTTTGACGACGAGCGCTCGGTGTACCTGCTCCTGCAGGATTCGGTCATGCGTGCATTATCAGCCGCGAACATCATCCCTCCGGTGATGTCCAACGTATCGATTGCATCAAACCCGTTGCGGTCCTTGCCATCAAGTCCCGATAGTGGTGGCATGGTTGTCAATCGGCTGACGGGGGAGATCCTCCCTCAGCGCGTGCCCGATTACGACCGCCCCATGCCTGCCTCGTCACCACGATTCACCAGTGCACATCGACAGGGCTACGACGCATTGTTTGCGCCCACTCCGGCGCAGGAAGACTCGGGAACGCTGCTACATGCGTCATCGGAACGAATCATTTGCATGACGACGAATGGCATCATGGTGGTGCGCCCGGTCGCTGCAGCCGAGCGGGTATTCTTTGAGCAGATCATGGCACAGTCCAACGGCAGTGTTGTCCCGCAAACGCTGCTCTTCCCGGTGGAGATCGCCGTTGATGCCCGGCGCACTGCGCTTATCGAGGAACATTCGGAGCTCATCACCTCATCGGGATTTGTCCTCGATGTGCATGATGGAGTGATGACCATCCACGCCGTTCCATCGGTCATTGCGCCGGGGGAAGAGCATGTGGTGATCGATGAGCTGATCCAGGCTATGACGGAGGTTGAGTCTGCTCCGGTGCTGAATCGTCACGAGACGATCGTTGCCAATCTGTCCCGCCAATATGCGCGCAGGAGCATCTCCGGTATGAATGCCGAGCGAGCAGAGGGCCTTGTGCGTCAGCTCCGTCAGTGCAATATCACGCACCATACGCCGTTCGGGCAGCCAACATTTACGATGATATCCTTCGAAGAACTTGATAAGAGGTTGTCATGACAAAACGGATCATTACAATGGGGCTCAGCACATCACTGCTGATGTTCTCGCTCTCGGCATCGACCCTTCATGCAGCTGATGACGAGGATCTTGATTCGCTGGTTAAATGGCTCTCCGGTTCGTTTTCAAGTCAGCGCCAGTCAACCGTCGATACCGCATATTTCCATGTTGACTTGCACATGAATCGCATCTGGAATGACCGTACCGATGGTATCTGGATGATCGTAGAGCAGGCGATGGCAACATCACCCCAAGCCCCGTACCGTCAGAGGGTGTATAACATCAAGCGAGTTGAAGAGAACATGATCGAACTCATTGTCTATGCATGGAAGGATTCCAAGCGTGTCATCGGCGCTTGGAAGGATGTTTCGCTGGTGGCGGACCTGTCTCCTTCTGACCTTTCTCTGAGAAGGGGCTGTGAGGTATATCTGCAACGCGACGAGTTCAAGTTTCTCGGAGGAACGCACGGCACGGCATGCTCAAGTGATATTCGAGGCGCATCCTATGCAACGTCTGAAGTGCAGATCGCCGATAAGATCATCGCAAGCTGGGATAGGGGCTATACAGCAAAGGGTGACCAGGTATGGGGCGCCGTCAAAGGTCCGTATTACTTCCTGCGTCAAAAGCCATAGTTTTGCCCTTCGTTCCGTTCATCAATCTTGGATAACATCAGCATGGCATCCACCCAGCACTACGCTCTTATTCTCGGTGTTTCCAGTGGCTTTGGTCGCGCAGCAGCGCTGGCAATGGCCCAGGAGGGCCTGCACATTATCGGAGTGCACCTCGATCGCGCTGCCGGTATGCAGCAGGTTGAGCAGCTGAAGACAGAGCTTTCCGCTCTGGGTGCGCGCCATCTATTCTTTAACGTCAACGCCGCTGATGCCGACCGCCGCGCTGAAGTGATGGATGGTATTCGTGCAGAGCTTGATGCTCATCCGGGTTCAACGGTTCGCCTTATGCTGCACTCGTTGGCCTTTGGCACGCTAAAGCCGTTCATCGCGGAGAATGCCGGTGATGCTATTTCGCAGAAGAATCTCGAGATGACCATGGATGTCATGGCCAACTCGATCATCTATTACACGCAGGACCTTGTTCGCAAGGGGCTTATGGACCGCGGTGGACGCATTGTGGGACTGACCAGTGCCGGTGCTTCACGCGTTCTGCCGATGTACGGCGCTGTCTCCGCTGCCAAGGCAGCAATGGAGGCGTATTGCCGTCAGCTCGCATTGGAACTTGCGCCGCACGGCATTACGGCCAACACGATCCGTGCTGGCGTTACGGCTACGCCGGCATTGTCGAAAATTCCCGGCAACGATGTGATCATGAACAATGCCCTCATGCGCAACCCATACCACCGTCTGACCACGCCGGAAGACATTGCGAATGTTCTTCGACTGCTGGTGAAGGACAATGCCTACTGGATCAACGGTGAAGTACTTGGCGTAGACGGCGGCGAAGATGCGGTGGATCTGACGTGGTACAAGCCCGGGCAGAGCGCAGAGTAACGCCCCTTACAGGTACTCAAGCACATCATGGCGCGTCAGCACTCCGCTGATGCGTCCGAACTCGGTAACGGCCACAAGAGGGGCGCTGCGCAGCAGCTGAATTGCCGTCTGTACGTCGTTGTGGACGTCAACCTCCGGGCATGCCGGTTCCATGATCGTGGTTACGCTGGCTGACAGGACCTCGCGATCGTTGATAACGGCTGACATCAGCTTTGCTTCGCGCACCATACCGTGAATGGACTCGCCATCGAGAACCGGCAGATCGCTCACCTCATGAGAGCTCATCAATGCAAGGGCTTCGGAGATCGTGGCTGCGGGTGGAATGCTAACAACGGATGGAAGCGTTCCGCGGGAGCGCTTAGCGGCAACGACATCACGAACCGTGATACGCTCACGATCGAGGAGATCCTTTTCTTCCAACCATTCGTCAGAATGGTGCTTGGTGAGGTAGCGCTCGCCGGTGTCGCAGATGATGACAACCACGACGGCATCTTCATCGAGCGTAGCGGCCACCCGCAGGGCAGCAGCGACGTTCATTCCAGACGAGCCACCGCAGAAAATGCCTTCCTGACGGGCCAACTGCCGGGCCATCGAGAATGCTTCTTTGTCGTTGACGTTAATAATCTCATCAACAAGGTCGAGATTTAGGTTGTCCGGCAGACGATCCTGTCCAACCCCTTCGATGAGATAGGGAAGAGATTCGATGAGTCGTCCCGTTTCCTTGTAGACCTTCAAGGACGACCCAACCGGGTCGCCGGCGATGACCTTGATGTTCGGGTTCATCTTCTTCAGATACCGCGCTGTTCCACTGATGGTGCCACCTGTTCCCATGCCGGCAATGAAATGGGTAACCTTTCCATCAGTGTCCTGCCAGATCTCGGGTCCGGTGGTGCGCTCATGCACATCGGAGTTGGCGGGATTGTCATACTGATTCAGGATCACCGCTCCGGGAATCTCACCGGCAAGTCGCTGGGCTGTGTTAACGTAGTACTCCGGTGAGCTTGGCTTGGCCGCACTCGGCATGATCAGCACTTCGCCCCCTAACGCCTTAATGTAGCGGACACGTTCAACGGATGCCTTGTCGGTAGTAACTAGCAAACACGGATAGCCCTTCAGGCGCGCGGCGATGGTTAGCCCGATACCAGTATTGCCGCTAGTTGGTTCGATTATCAGTGAACCAGGTTTCAGACGTCCGGAGCTCTCGGCATCTTCGATCATGGCAATGCCGATACGGTCTTTAATGGAGCCACCCGGATTGCGTGATTCAAGTTTGACCAGGACCGTTGCCTTGATGTCACGGGTCAGCGTGTTCAGACGGATAAGGGGCGTGCGACCAATGAGGTCAAGAACCGACGAATGGACGTTCATGAGAGCTGCTGTTCAAGTTGTTGGCGTTCGTACATGTCAAAATACTGACCCTTGCGCTGAAGAAGCTCGGCGTGTGAGCCGTGTTCTACGACTCGGCCATTGTCCAGCACAAGAATATTGGTGCACCGCTGCACCGTTGAAATGCGATGGGAGACGATGATCGTTGTGCGGCCCCGCATGACCTCGTCCAGTCCTGCAAGGATGCGATCCTCAGTTGAGGCATCGACGGCTGAGAGGGCATCATCAAGGATGAGGATCTTCGGATCACTCACGATGGCCCGGGCCAGCGATGTCCGTTGTTTCTGACCTCCGGAGAGTGTGACGCCCCGTTCCCCGACAACTGTATCGAAACCATCGGGAAGCGTAGAGATATCCGTTGGCAGTTGTGCAATCTCCGCCGCACGACGCACTTCGTCATCCGAGGCAGTTGGTCGACCAAAGCGAATGTTCTCGCGGATGGTTTCGCTGAAGAGGAACGACTCCTGTGGCACCACGGCGATATTGGCTCGCAGGTCTGACAGTGAGACATCACGCACATCAACACCGTCGACGTACACGCCGCCAGCGGAGACGTCGTAGTTTCTCGGAAGCAATCCGATGATGGATGATTTGCCGCTTCCAACAGAGCCGACGATTCCCAGACTCTGACCTTCGTTGATCCGGAAGGACACGTCGCTCAGCACCTGCGTATGGCCATCATAGGCAAGCGTGACATTGCGAAACTCCACGTCACCATGAACGTCGGGCATTGACGCATTACCGGAGACAACAGTTGAGGGGGCATCAATGATCGCCCC
>JBJTEQ010000010.1:0-11174 GCA_046092945.1 Kapaibacterium sp. (SeqCode) | reverse complement strand
CCGTCACTCCGTAACTCTGTAACTCCGTAACTCTGTAACTCTGTAACTATTCATACGCTTCCGCTCTCCTCAGCTCTCTATTCAGCGCATAGGTGAAGCCCTTGTGTAGTGCGAAGGCTCCATGGCGTCCCTGCTTGTCGATGGCAAGGATGCCGACCTGGAAGTCCTTCCAGTTTGCATGTTTCTTTACTATTCGGCGGATTGCCTCCTCGCAGGCTTCCTGCGGGGATGCGCCATAGCGCATACGCTCGACGGCAACAGTTGAGGCGCTGGTGCGGATGACGGATTCGCCCAGACCGGTGCAGGTTGCGCCCCCTACCTCATCATCAACAAAGAGGCCGGCGCCGATGATCGGTGAGTCACCAACGCGACCATGGATCTTGTACGCAAGACCGCTGGTAGTGCAGGCTCCTGCCATACGACCCTGTGCATCGCGGGCCAATAGACCAATGGTGTCGTGATTCTCGATGTTGATCACGGGCTTGTACTTCTGCTCCTTTAGCCACTCTTCCCAGGCCTTCTTCGCCCCTTCCGAAAGTGTGTTTGGAAGCTGCGATATGCCGTTATCGCGGGCAAAGCGCTCAGCGCCAGCACCAACAATCATCACGTGCGGCGTCTTTTCCATGACCATGCGCGCGAGCGATATCGGGTGCTTGATTCCCTGCAAGAAACATGCGGAGCCGGCACGACCATCACCAGCCATGATACACGCATCAAGCGTGACGATGCCGTCGCGGTCGGGCAATCCCGACAGTCCAACGCTAAGGTTCGTCGGGTCTGCCTCGGTAACCATGACGCCCCGTTCCACAGCATCAACCACGCTCCCACCGGATGCAAGCGCTGCCAGTGCGGCAGCATTCGCCGCCATGCCGTGATCCCATGTGGAGATGACAAGGGGCGAGTCGGGTTGTGCGTGGATCCCTGCTTCCGCAGGGATGACGGAGGCTTCCGCAGGGATGACGGAGGCTTCCGCAGGGATGACGGAGGCTTCCGCAGGGATGACGGAGGTGATACCTGTTCCGAGGGCGGCTGCGCTAACTGCTGAGGCAATGAAGGAACGACGATCCATGATACGGGGCTCCGCTTTCGTGAGACTATCGTGTAAATGTCGGGATGAAGCCCATCTCGCTCCACATGAAACTGTACTTGTCGGCTACACCTTCGAGGAGTTTGCGACGGTTAACGTCGCCATGACCCGAGCGGAGCTTGACTCGCAGCAGCATCGGACGCGATCCGGAGTAGACATGCTGAAGCATCGCTGCGTACTTGAAGCTGTGTGCAGGCACAACGCGGTCATCATGATCGGCCGTCATCACCATCGTCGATGGGTACTCGACACCTTTGCGAAGGTTGTGATACGGCGAGTAAGCTCGCAGAGTTTTGAACTCATCGGGCTTGGTGATCTCGCCATAGTCGGCCTGCCAGTTCCATCCGATGGTGAAGCGATGAAAGCGCAGCATGTCCATAACGCCTACTTCCGGTATCGCAACGCGGAAGAGGTCCGGACGCTGATTGATCACAGCACCCACGAGAAGCCCGCCGTTCGAGCGTCCATTCAGGGCGAGTATCTCGCGCTTCGCAACTCCATTGGAAATGAGCCATTCGGCACAAGCAATCGCATCATCAAACACGTTCTGCTTGTTTAGGCGCATGCCCGCCTTGTGCCACTCTTCGCCGTACTCGCCCCCTCCGCGCAGATTGGCGATGGCGATAACGCAACCCTGCTCCAGCCACGGCATGTAATTCACGTTAAAGCCTGGCGTGATGGAGATGTTAAACCCACCATAGCCATAGAGCATTGTCGGACGTGGCCCGGATACGCCCTTCTTGCGGAGGATCGTCATCGGGATACGAGCACCGTCCTTGCTCGTCACAAACACCTGTTCCGTGCTGAATGATGATGGATCGAAAGGGGCTTTGATACTCTGCCAGATGCTACTCGTGCCAGAGGCAATGTCATACCGGTAAATCGTTGTTGGCGTGGTGTATGATGTGAACGTGTAATACACGGCGGTGTCGGTGGTGAAACCGTCGAATCCCGAGATCGATCCGATTCCCGGCAAAGTCACGTCGGCGAGCTTCTTCCCGTTAAGATTCGCCACCTCTACAACGTGATGCACATCGGACATGTAGGTCAGGAACATGCGTCCGCCGCCAAACGACAGCTCGTCGAGCACGACGTTTCGTTCGGGAACGACCGTTTCCATCGATGCTTCACCGAGAGGATCAGCCATGCGCACGACCCGGCCATTGGGCGAGCCGTCGGTGCTTACGCCGTAAAGAACACCGTTGTGGTCATGCCTCGGATAGAACGAGGCCGTTGGACTGGCATAGATCCTCTTCCATGCACCTAGAGACTCTGACAGGGGGCGAACATAGACTTCGTTACCATCCTGATTACCCTTCCGCACGGTTCGGATCAGGTAGGGCGAGTCCTCGAGAACGTAGCAGCCGACGAACTGCTCGGGATTCGATGGATCTGTGTACACCAGTTCGTCCTGACTCTGTGCACTGCCGAGACGATGGTACATCACGTACTGCTGAGAGTTACGCTGCACAAGGGACTTCGATGCCGAGGACGATGAGTCGTAGCGTGAATAGAAGAAACCGTTCTCGTGCCAGCTCACACCAGAGTTCTTCACAAAGCGGATCACCTCCGGCAGAAGCTTTCGCGATGCAATGTCCATAATGTAGATATCGCGCCAGTCTGAGCCCCCTTCCGACTTACCAAAGGCGAGATACTTGCCGTCGCGACTCTCGCTTGCAAAGGCAAGCGCAACGGTTCCGTCCTGACTGAAGGTGTTCGGGTCGAGCAGGACTTCTACGTCAGATGATCCATCTCTCTGCATGCACAGCACGCTGTGATTCTGCTTCCCGTCGTTTCGGTAGAAGAACGTCATTCCTGCTCGGTGCCAGGGGGCTGACCTGCGCTCAAAGGTGTTCACAGCATCAAGCCGGTCGATGAGTACTTCCCGGTAGGAAATGTTCAGCAGAACGCTGTCGGCAAGTGCGGCCTGACGTTCCACCCATGCGGTTACATCGGAATCTTCTTCGTTCTCCAGCCATCGGTATGGGTCATCGACAATCGTTCTGTGAATGGTATCGCGCACATCAACGCGCTTCGTCGTCGGATAGCGCAGCTGCGCAACACTGTCAAGGTAAGGGGCAAGCATTGCAACAAGAGTGATAGCGATGAGTCTCATTCGTACTGCTGAATATGAGGGGATCAGGTACCGAACACCAGCCACTCATAGAGTGGCATGCCCAGCGTGATATTCAGAGGGAACGTCACACCAAGCGCCATAGGAATGTACAGTCCGGGGTCGGCCTTGGGCACGGCAAGACGCATTGCTGCCGGCACTGCGATATACGACGCACTCGCGGCAAGCACAGCAAACATGAATCGATTTCCGGGGTCAGCCGTTACGATGTGACTTCCCATGGCAACGAGTGATCCATTCACAAGAGGCATTGCGATGCCGACAGCAACAGCAAACCATCCGTGTGAACGGAACGAGGAAAGTCGATTGCCGGTGATAAGCCCCATCTCGAGAAGAAAGATGGCGAGAAAGCCCTTAAAGATGTCCGTCGTGAAAGGCTTAATGCCCATGGCTGCCTTTTCATCGGAAATCATCCCGATGATAAGACTGCCGGTGATCATCAGCACGCTGCCGTTAGTGAAAGCGTGGTGAATGACCTCGCCGAACTTGACGCTTGAGCGGCTTTCTTCGTCATAGAGCATCACCAGTATTACACCAACGATGATGGCCGGCGACTCCATGAGCGCCATCACGGCCACCATGTGTCCGCCAAACGTCATCCCCTGTGCTTCGAGATACGTCGATGCAGCAACAAAGGTCACGGCACTCACCGATCCATATGCAGCCGCAATTGCCCCGGCGTCGGAGACCGAGAAGTGACGTCGGAGGATGAAGAACGAGTAGGCAGGGATCGCTGAAGCGACCACCAGCCCGGCAACGCAGCTCCAGATGATCTCGGCCGTAAAGGGGCTATGGGCCAGCTCCTGACCGCCCTTGAAGCCGATAGAGAAGAGCAGATATAAACTGATGAACTTGGCCGTGGTGGCAGGAATCTCGAGGTCGCTCTTCAATCGCACGGCAACGATGCCGAGCAGAAAGAACAGCAGCGTCGGATTCGTAAGATTCGATATGAGGAGCGTAAAGTCCATTGCGAAGTGCCCAGCGAAGATACGGGATGCAGAAAGGGGCGATGCATCGCAAATCGTGCATCGCCCCTTGAAATGTCAGGCTATTTGTCGGTAGTGGTTATCCGACGAAGAAGTCGTCTCCGCCTCCACCCTGCGGTTCGTCACGCGGTGGACGTTCCTCACGAGGAGCGTCGTTGCGTGGACGGTCATCATCGCGACGCTCAGGACGCGGCCCACGATCACCACCACGGTCACCACCGCGTCCGCCACGGTCATAGCCGCCGCGTCCACCGCGATCACCGCCACGATCTCCACCGCGTCCGCCACGGTCATAACCGCCGCGTCCACCGCGATCACCGCCACGGTCTCCACCGCGATCACGATCGCGTGGTGGACGTGGACGATCCTCGTACGGCTCCATGCCTTCCGGCAGCGGGAGAAGTGCCTTGCGCGACAAACGGATCTTTCCGTCAGGCTGCACTTCGATCACCTTCACTTCAATGATATCACCAACCTTGAGCACGTCCGAAACGTTCTCAACGCGACGGTGGTCGATCTGCGAAATGTGCAGAAGGCCTTCCTTCTTCGGCTTAAGTTCAACGAATGCTCCGAGGCCTTCGCGGACTTCCTTCACCTTGCCCTTGATGACCGAGTCGAGCTCGATCGGACGCGTGATATCGCGGATACGTGCGATAGCCGCATCGGCACTTGCCTGGTCGATAGCCGCAATCGTGATGGTACCATCGTCCTCGATGTTGATCTCGGCACCTGTCTCCTTGACGATGCTGCGGATCATCTCGCCCCCTGGTCCAATAACCGCGCCGATAGACTCGACAGGGATCTGGATGGTGGTAAGCTTTGGTGCGTATGGTGACAGGTCGGTGTTCGGCTTGTCCATGTGAGCATTCATGATGCCCAGGATGTGCAGACGTCCGTCACGAGCCTGTTGCAAAGCCGTGCGCATGATGTCTACCGAAAGACCTTCGATCTTGATGTCCATCTGGCACGCTGTGATGCCTTCGAACGTTCCCGTGACCTTGAAGTCCATGTCGCCAAGGAAGTCTTCGTCGCCAAGAATATCGCTCAGCACGGCAACGCGGTTGTCTTCCATGATCAAACCCATAGCGATACCCGCAACGGCCTTCTTCATTGGAACACCGGCGTGGAAAAGCGCAAGCGAGCCGGCGCAGACCGTAGCCATCGATGACGAACCGTTCGACTCAAGGATGTCCGACACTACGCGGATCGTGTACGGGAACTCGATCTCATCTGGAATGAAGTGCTTCAGCGAACGCTCTGCAAGATCTCCGTGGCCGGTTTCGCGACGGCTGGTAAAGCCAAAGCGTCCGGTCTCTCCCGTCGAAAACGGCGGGAAGTTGTAGTGTAGCATGTAGCGGATGTCATAGGTCGGCAGCAGACCGTCTATCAGCTGCTGATCCTTCTTCGTTCCGAGCGTAATGGTCGTAAGCGACTGTGTCTCACCGCGCGTGAACAGCGCCGAGCCGTGCGTGCGTGGGAGTACACCTGTTTCGACCGCGATCGGACGGATCTGCGTGGTTGAACGACCGTCGAGACGGCGTCCTTCGCCAAGAATCATCTCACGCATTTCGCGTGCTTCGATCTTCTTGACGATGCCACCGAGCATCTTGCCGACGTTGATACCGGCAAAAGCATCGGGATTGGCTTCCAGAACTGCATTGGCAGCCGCAGTGGCAAGTGCCTTCACCTCTGTGCGGAACGCGCTGCGCTGCTCCTTCGAGGACTCAACACGGATTTGCGTGCGGATACGCTCAGTGATCGCTGCCTCGACGGCGGCGAGAAGATCCTGTGGCGTTTCGCTCGAAGCAACTTCGCGCTTCTTGATGTCGAGCATCGACATCAGTTCGCGCTGCAGAGCATTGATCTCGCGGATCCAGTTGTGTGCGAACTCCATCGCTGCAACGAATTCGTCTTCGGAGATCTCCTTGCTCGATCCTTCCACCATCACGATCGATGAGTCGGATCCGGCAACCATGATCTCGAGGTCCGATTCCTGGATCTGCGAATGCGTCGGGTTAATGATGAACTCGCCATTGATGCGTCCAACGCGCACTTCAGCGATCGGCCCCTTGAACGGGATGTCGCTGATCATGAGCGCTGCAGAAGCACCGATCACGGCAAGCACATCCGGCTCGTTCTCCATGTCGTAGGAGTACACCGTTGCGATCACCTGTGTGTCGTTGCGCCATTCCTTCGGGAACAGGGGGCGAAGCGGTCGGTCGATCAGACGCGACGTGAGGATCTCTGTTGTTGTTGGACGTCCTTCGCGACGGAAGAAGCCGCCCGGAATCTTTCCTGATGAGGCAAGCTTCTCGCGATACTCACAGGTAAGAGGAAGAAAGTCGATGTCTGGCTTTGGTTCGGCACTTGCATTTGCCGCTACCAACACCATTGTCTCGCCGTAGGTGACCATCACCGAGCCGGCGGAAAGCTTGGCAAAGCGGCCTGTCTCGATGGACAGTTCCTTGCCGTTAATGATCTTTTTGACCGTGTGCATGATGCACTCCAAAAGTGGATGAATGCAACCCATGATCTGGGTTGTAACGGCACCGCGGTCAGCTTTCACTCCTTGTCAGGGGGCTTGCTGGTTAGCCCCCTGACAAAGAGTGCCACGATGCCATGAAGAAAAATCAAGGATGGGCGGCGACCGTCGTACTGACAGTCGCCGCCACGATCAATAGCGGCGTTTACTTGCGCAGACCGAGCTGGGCAACGATGTCGCGATAGCGATGAATTTCGTTCTTCATCAGATATCCGAGCAGGTTCTTGCGCTTTGCAACAAGCATGATCAGTCCACGACGTGAGTGGTGATCCTTCTTGTGCTGCTCGCAGTGAGCCGACAGAACCTTGATATGCTCTGTGAGCAGTGCGATCTGAACTTCCGGCTTGCCGGTGTTTGAAGAAGCGCCGCCAAACTTGGCAACGACTTCTGCTTTGCGTTCCTTGGAGATCATGGTGTCCTCCATTCCCTTAGATGATGTTGATAGGTTGTTGTTTGAATTCTGTCGTTATGAAGTTGTGCGAGGAACTCCTCGCGAGAATCGAAGCGACGCTCATCGCGGATCTTTGCGATAAATGCCACATCAAGTTGCTGATCGTAGAGGTCCGCTTCCACATCGAGAAAGTGCACCTCAAGAGTTGGCTGCGTGTCCTGCGTAAACGTTGGGCGCACACCGATGTTTGCCATGCCAAGCTGCGGCGTGCCACCGATTTCGGCGATAACAACGTACACGCCATTTACCGGCATAAGCTTGTGCTCGTCAATAGGCCGAACGTTTGCCGTTGGAATGCCGAGCTGACGCCCGCGTCCGTCTCCGCGGACAACAAACCCCCTAACCGAGTAGGGTCTGCCAAGCATTCGACGGGCATCGTCCACATCGCCACGTTTTAGCGCTTGGCGGATCTTGGTGCTGCTGACCACCATACCATCAAAAGCAAGGGGCGGTATAGGCTCCACCGAGAATCCGTTTTCGGGAGCAAGGCGCTGCAACAGCTCTTCATTACCGCCACGATCTTTTCCGAACATATGATCGTGACCAATGAAGAAGTGTTGTACGCCGATTTCGTGAACAATTATGGACGTTATGAAGTCCGATGCTTCCGTCGCCGCAAACTCATGCGTAAACGGAATGATGATGGTCGCATCCACACCATTCTCAGCCAGAAGTTCGCACCGTTCGTCGCTGCTCGTCAGAAGTCGAAGTGGCTCTCGACCTTCCTTGGCAAGAACGATCTGTGGATGAGGATCAAACGTCACCACCACAACACGCTCGTGGTGTTCATCGGCAACCGTTCGCATCAGGCGAAGAATGCCGGAGTGTCCCATATGCACACCATCGAAGGTGCCAACGGTGATCGCCGTTGCCTTGTCGTAGGGCATTTCATCGAGACCGTATCGAATGATCTTCACGCAACCTCCCTTGGTTGCAAAAGCTCTCGAAGTTCATCGATCCGCATGGCATGTTCAACTGTGTGCTGTCCACTTGCCGTACGGCGCAGGTTCCAGACATATCCTCCGCAGCCAAGCAGTGCTCCGAGGTCGCGCGCTATCGAGCGGATGTACGTTCCACGCGAGCAGGTAATCGTGCAGTCAACGTTCGGCCAGTTCACGGCAACATTGGTGATCTCGTGGATCGTGATGCGCCGGGTCTTCGGTGTAAACTCAATGCCCTGTCGAGCAAGGTCGTACTGACGTCTGCCCTGGTGGCGCACCGCACTGAATGCCGGAGGAGTCTGATCGATCTCACCAACAAATGTCAACAACGATGACGTGATAAGATCAGCATCAATCGGCTGCGTACTCCGCTCGACACATTCACCACCACGGTCATCCGTGGTGGAGTCGGCTCCGAGTCGGATCGTTACCTCGTAAGTCTTCACACCTTCCTGCAGCGATTCGATGTCTTTCGTTGCCTTGCCGAAGCACAGCACCAGAAGCCCCGTGGCCAATGGATCAAGCGTTCCGGCATGGCCGACGCGTTTCACGCGGGTAAGGTTGCGAATCTTTGCCACGCAGTCAAACGACGTCCATGTTTCTTCTTTGTCAATGAGCGCGATCGCCCCATCCGTCCGTGCTGTTTCCAACCATTGCTCAACCGCCGAACACGTCGAACGATCAAGCGTCATCCGATCAATCATTCGTTGCTGTGTCATCGTGAGGCGCCTCATCAACTGGACGGACACGATCGAGGATTGCCTCGATGCGCTGTGCCCTGTCCAATGAATCGTCGATGAAGAACTGTAACTGCGGCGTGTAGCGAAGTCGGAGCGACGTTGCCAGGTGGTGGCGGACGCGTCCCATGTAGTGCTTGTCGATCTGATCGACAACTTCGGCCGGGGTGATACCCTTGCCACCAAAGATGCTCAGATACACGCGGGCGATCTGCAGGTCGGCAGAAAGACGCACCTCCGTAACGGAGATGAATCCTGCCGAGAGTTCTTCAGCGACAGATCTCAGGGGGCTTGCAAGGGCCTTTTGAATCTCGCCGGCCACGCGTTCGGTACGGATCGACACGACTACGACAACTTCCGTTTCACTTCAATGGTCTTGTAGCTCTCAATGATGTCGCCCACCTCGAGGTCGTTGAATCCCTGGATGCCAACACCGCACTCATAAGCGGTATCGACCTCACGGACGTCATCCTTGTTTCGCTTGAGAGACGTAAGAGTGCCCTTGTAGATCTCAAAGCCATCGCGAAGAACGCGCACCTTGTCGTTGCGAGTGATCTTGCCGTTCTGCACGTAGCAGCCGGCGATGGTACCGAGACGGCTGATCTTGAAGATCGCGCGGATCTCCACAGTCGAGGTAATCTCTTCCTTGATATCCGGAGTGAGCATACCTTCGAGGGCAAGCTGCACTTCGTTGATACAGTAGTAGATGATCGAGTAGAGGCGAATCTCGACGCTTTCGCTTTCGGCCAGCTTTCGCGTGGCAGGGGGCACGTTGACCTGGAAGCCAACGACGATGGCATCGGATGCCGCGGCAAGCATGATATCGCTCTCGGAGATTGCTCCAACACCACGATATAGAATGCGAACTTTGACTTCTGCTGTAGAGAGTTTCTGAAGTGAGTCTGAAAGGGCTTCCACCGAACCCGATACGTCGGCGCGCACGATAAGGCGGAGTTCTTTGACGCCCCCTTGCTGGATCTGCGCTGAGATGTCGTCGAGCGTCATGTGGCGCATACCGCGGAACTGCTGTTCGCGGCGCAGCTGCTGACGTCGGGTTGCTACGTCACGTGCTTCGGCGTCAGTCTCCATTTCCAGAAGAACATCACCGGCATTCGGCAGTCCGTCAAAGCCCGTCACCTGAGCCGGCATCGAAGGTCCGGCAGAGTCAAGTCGGTGTCCACGCTCATCAAACATCGCGCGGACGCGTCCAGCAAACTGACCGCAGACGAAGATGTCGCCAACGTTGAGCGTACCCTTCTGTACAATGATGGTCACAACATTGCCGCGCCCCTTATCGATGTGTGCTTCGATAACAGTTGCACGAGCATTGCGCTCGGGATTCGCCGTGAGGTCTAGAATATCAGCTTCAAGCAGGATCTTTTCGAGAAGCGTCTGGATGTTGAGTCCGGACTTTGCAGAGATCTCTACGCACTGGTACTTGCCACCCCAGTCCTCCACCAACACACCATGATCGGCGAGCTGCTGACGGATACGGTCGGCATTTGCTTCCGGACGATCGATCTTGTTGATAGCAACAACGATCGGCACACCGGCGGCCTGAGAGTGCGAGATAGCTTCGATCGTCTGGGGCATCACGCTATCATCAGCGGCAACAACCAGAACTACGATGTCGGTGACCTGAGCACCGCGTGCACGCATGGCCGTAAAGGCTTCGTGACCGGGAGTATCGAGGAAGGAGATCGTGCGTCCGTTCGGCAGCTCCACGCGATAGGCACCAATGTGCTGTGTGATACCACCGGCCTCGCCCGCCACCACGTTCGCATTGCGGATGTGGTCCAGCAACGATGTCTTACCGTGGTCAACGTGACCCATGATCGTGACGATCGGTGAGCGTGGCTGCAGCGTTTCCGGTGCATCTTCAACTTCTGCCTCTTCCTGCTCGGCTTGCTCATCAAGGAACGACACCTCGAAACCGTAGTCGGAGGCGATGAGCGTGATCGTATCCTTATCGAGGCGCTGGTTGATGGACACCATCAAGCCAAGCCCCATACACTTCATGATAATGTCGGAAGCCGTCACCCGCATCATGTTTGCCAGGTCGGCCGTGGTAACAAACTCGGAAAGACGAAGTGTCGAGCTTTCACGAGCGATTTCTTCCTGACGGATTGCTTCCTTTTCTTGTCGCTCCAGACGCTTGCGCATGCGCAGCTTGGCACGTCCACCGGCCGGAGCCAGTTCCATACCCGAGAGCGTCTGACGGATTGCGCGCACGACGTCGGAGTCCGACACCTGTGTACGCATTCCCTGTGCTGGTGTTTTCTTCTTCTTCTTGTCG
>JBJTEQ010000009.1:0-7479 GCA_046092945.1 Kapaibacterium sp. (SeqCode) | reverse complement strand
AGTTTGGTCAGCCCCGTGGCATCGTCGGGCTTTCCTACCGATGGTACTCTCAGAACATCATCCCGCTCATCGGCGGCCTACTCACCGGCAACCGCAAGGCCTACGAGTACCTGCCCACCACCGCCGCAGCATTTCCGTGCCGCGAAGACTTCCTCAACCTTATGCGCTCCACCGGTCTACTGGCAGATTGTGAGTTCCAGGAGCTGACAGGTGGGATAGCGTTTTTGTACACTGGCGTGAGACACGCGCTTCGTGCGTGAGACACTTGCCGTGGGACACGTGCCGTGGGACACGTGTCGTGGGACACGTGCCGTGGGACTTGGCTTAGCCAAGGGACTCTTCGAGGGACTCTGTGAGGGACTCTGCGAGGGACTCTGCGAGGTGAGCCTCACACCCCACACCTCACACCTCAAACCTATCTGGCCATCTCCCTCAACGCCGAATTCTCCTGCGTGTTCTTCACCATGAAATCGCGTATCGCCTTTAGAGCATCGGGTGTGCCCATGTTCCATTTGTAGGTGCGTTCCTTGCCCATGGTCACAATTCGCAGCTCGGACACCGGTGCATCGGGGACGTTTTCGAGTGATTCTGAGGGGACTGACGAGAGATCGGTCTGACGGATCAGAGTTAGAAGATCACACAGTTTATCTCGGCTGATGCCGCCAATCCATATGCCTTCGCGGTCGGTAAAGCGTCGGCCATCGTACATGATCTTGCCATCACCGAGGATGGTTGCAGAATAGACCGGACATTTACCGTAGCACATTCCGGTTTCAAACGTAACACTCGTGTTCTGTACCGTCACACCTTTCAAGCAGTCATCGACTGATACGCAGGATGTGAGAAAGAGCAGGATAGCAAGGCAGGGGGCTGCCAGGCTTGGCAGTTGCAGTGTAAGCTTCATTGCGAAAACATCTCATTGGGGAAACACAAACGTAACAAGCCGGTAATGGTCAGGCCACAGTGGCGGGGGAATTTTGCGACGCGTTCTGCACGTCACTGATTTTCATCCTGTTGAACTGGGAGCCGACCATGAGACGAGTTTTACTTCTATGTGGTGTATTGATTCTGTGCGGAGTGGTGCTCGCGCAGGCACAGGGCCAGGTGCTCCAGCACCTCGGACGTCACACACAACGTCCGGCGGTGTATGACGGAAGTGCGGCTGAGTCGGTAACATATGACCCGACATCCAGAACTGCTGTTGTTACGGATGCTCGCGCTAACCGCATCAGCTACATCAACATGACTAACCCGGCAGCACCGGTGCTGATCCGGGACATTAGTATGGCAACGTACGGAGCAGGTGTCAACTCGGTTGCGGTCCGCAACGGCCTTGTTGCTGTTGCCATGGAAGATGCCGTAAAGAGCAACCCCGGACGCGTCGTGTTTTTTGATATGAGCGGCAACTTCCGTTCTGTTGTTACCGTTGGTGCACTGCCTGACATGCTTGCATTTACACCGAATGGGCAGCGAGTTATCGTTTGTAACGAAGGTGAGCCGGAACTCAACTACACCGTCGATCCAGAAGGTTCAGTAAGCATAATCAACGTGACGAACCCGACGGCACCAACCGTGCAGACGGTGACGTTTACAAGCCTCAATGGCAGTCAGGATTCACTCCGTGCCATGGGCATCCGCATTTACGGACCAAACGCCTCGGTGGCACAGGATCTCGAACCGGAGTATGCTGCAATCACAGCAGACGGAGCTACGGCATACGTAACACTTCAGGAAAACAATGCGATTGCGGTGATCGACGTCAACAACGCCTCGCTCGTGCGGGTTGTTGCCCTTGGCTACAAGGATTATAGCAGGGGGCTTCCACGCTCCACGAACTATACATGGCGCAACCGTCCGGTTCTTGGCACAACTCCTGCCGGACAGACCATCAACCTTGGTGGTTTCTCCGGACTGTGGTTCGAAGGCTTCGGTTCCGACACGAATAAGCTCCGCTTCCTTACGCATCCCGACCGCGGTCCGAACGGCGAGCCGACTGTTGTGCGCGGTCTAACGCGTCGCCCCTTTGCGCTGCCAAACTTCCAGTGCGAGGTGGTGCGTTTCGAGCTGGATCGCGTGACTGGATCGTTTACAATTCTGAATCGCATTGGTCTTACCCGTGCCGATGGAAAAACGCCGATCTCGGGACTGCCGAACCTTCAAGCTGGCGCTCAGGGCCTGGCCTACACGGATGAGCTTCCGATCGACCTCAATGGAAATGATCTCGGTAACGACCCTTTTGGCGCGGATCTTGAAGGCATCAGCGTTGATGCGGCCGGCACGTGGTGGATGGTTGATGAGTATCGTCCGGCCATTTACAACTTCTCGAACAACGGACGTCTGCTCGACCGATACATCCCTGCGGGCACAGCTGCTTCCGTTGCCGCTGCTCCGGAAACGTATGGTAATGAAGCCCTCCCAGCGGTGTATGCACGGCGTCGGGCGAACCGCGGCTTCGAAGCGTGCGCCATTGAGGGTGATATATTCTACGCTTTCATTCAGACAAGTCTGGACAACCCAGACACCCCATCTGATGCTACGTCGAAGGCTTCGTCATTCTGCCGGATTCTGGCGTTCAACACGGTCACGAAGCAGGTTGTCGGTGAATACCTGTATCCCATGTTCGAGAAGTTCGGCTCGTGCGACAAGATCGGTGATGCCGTCTCCCTCGGTGGTGGCAAGTTCTTTGTTGTCGAGCGCGATGATGCCACAGGCCTTTCTGCTCGCAAATACGTGTTTGAGATCAACCTTAAGGGGGCGACGAATGTCCTGAATATCGATCTCTCCACGTCCGTCCTTCCCGTTGGTTCAACATGGGAGAATGTGACATTTGCTCAGCTCGCAAGCATTGGTGTGCGTCCAGTAAAAAAGGCGAAAGCCGTATACCTTCCTGGCGTCGGTTATGGCAGCGTTGATAAAGTGGAGGGCATTGCCCGTATTAACGCCACGACGTATGCCGTGATCAACGATAACGACTTTGGTGTTGGCGGCGCAGTCCTTCCTTCGCCCCCTAACGGCAGCATCACAGTCAATGCATCAGCCGACCCGATCCTTGGCCTGATTACCTTCGATCGTCCGAATGGCCTTGATGCCAGCGATCGCGATAATGCTGCTGGTACCGGTGCAAACATCAAGATCGCGAACTACCCCGTCTACGGTATGTACCAGCCCGATGCCATTTCTGCCGTGACGTTTGGTGGTCGCACAGTGCTGGTAACGGCCAATGAAGGCGATGCCCGCGAGTGGGGGACCTTCGTTGAGGAGGCACGGGCAGGAGCATCGTCGTATGTGATAGATCCGGACCTGCTGAATGCATGGCCGGGTCTGAAGACCAATCAGCTGCTTGGGCGCTTGAACGTGGTAACGAACCTTGGTGACATCGATGCCGACGGTGATTTTGATGAGATCCATACTCTCGGTGGACGATCATTCTCTGTCTGGAACACAGATGGAAATCTTCTGTTCGACACCGGCAACGAGTTTGAAACACGTCTCGCAGCACTGTATCCTACAAACTTCAATACCGGTCATACGACGAACGCAATGGATGACCGCTCCGACAATAAGGGTCCAGAGCCCGAGGCGATCGCCGGTGCAGTTATCAATGACTCCGCGTACGTCTTTGTCGGTCTCGAGCGCATCGGTGGTGTGTTCATGTACAACATCACCAATCCAACGAGCGGTAACTATGTGGATTACCTCAACGCTCGCAACTTTGCGATAACGCCAAGCCTTGCGAACATTGATAACGGCACCGTTGGAGATCTTGGTCCGGAAGTGGTTCAGTTTATTCCTGCGAGCGAAAGTCCGAACAATGGTGAAATGTTGCTGCTAAGCAACGAAGTGAGTGGTACACTGAGTGCCTACGGCGTCCGAGTGCCACGCATCCTTTCGCAGCCAGCTGCTGTAATTAACCATTGTATCCCAGATCGCTTGACGCTTGCGGTCACTGCCTCGGGCCTGTCATTGAACTACCAGTGGTTCAAGGATGGTGTTGCTGTGGTCGGTGCAACGAGCGGAACGTACGCTGTTGACGTTGCCAATGGAACGTTCGCCGGAGCATACACATGCCGTGTGCAGTCAGGAACGGGGCTCTCCGTAACGTCCACACCAACAACTGTCAACGTTTTCACTCGTACGCGTATCTTCACGGAGCCTCCCGCGCTTGTTCAAATCGACGCAAACACGACGACAACGGTGAAGCTGACGGCAACGACCACGGCTGGAGAACGGCTCCAATGGTTCCGTGCAGGCGTAGCCCTCGCGAACGACCAGAAGTTCAGTGGTGTTACGACCGCCGCCCTCACGATCAATAATGTTACTCCAGCAGACACATCGAGTCAGTACTGGTGTACCGTTACGGGTGGCTGTGCTACGGTCCGATCACGCAATGTGCGGGTGTTGATCCCGAAGATCACGATCAGCTCGCAGCCCCTTGACACCATCGTCTGCCCGAAGGATACTATCGTCCTGCGCATTGCTGCAGCATCCTCCGGCGGTGATGCCGGTGTAGGGTATCAGTGGCGTACCGAAGACGGTGTTATCCTCGTCAATGGAGGGCGTATCAGTGGAGCCACAAGCAATGTACTTCGGATTGCCAACACTGAGGCCGCAGACTCCCGCAAGTACATTTGTGTCGTCACCGGATTCCCGTCGCGGCTTAACCTCTTCTCGCGCTCGGCAAATGTGATCGTGCGCACTCCGCCGGTGATCACGCGTCAGCCTATCGCACAGAATGGTAAGACTCGTGATACCGTTTGTACGGGAATGGTGTTCCAATTCGGTTTACTTGCCGAAGGTGTTGATCTTCAGTATCAGTGGTTCCGCAACGGTGCGCGCATTCCACTTGCGAATTTCCCAACGTATTCCTCACGCGAGCCCGGTGATTACTACGTTGAGGTTACCGGAACGTGCGGCCTGGTAACGCGGTCGCAGACGGTTCAAATGAGCAACATCGTCCAGCCGGAAGTCGGCCTGCAGCCTCCGTACGAGCGCCGCGTAAAGGAAGGTACAGCACTTGAGATCAGCATCACGGTTGCGAAGGGATCCGAACCAATGACCTACCAGTGGGCAGTCGATGGGCAGGACATCCTCGGTGCTACGGGGCTTACGTTGCGAATCCCTTCGACAAAGCTCTCTGATGCCGGACGCTACGTGTGTGTTATCCGCAACGAATGTGGCATTGACGTGTCGAACGCCTGCCTTGTAACGGTATATAAGGACAATCCGACTTCAGTTGAAGAACACGCAGATGGTCCATCAATGACGATTGCCCCTATGCCCCTTTCAACCTCCTCAAGCGTGCACATCAGCGGAGCCATTGCAGGTCCCGCTCAGCTCACAATCGTCGATGGCATTGGCCGCAGCGTTGATGTGCAGGACATCACCATCACAGCCTCTGGCGAGCACACGATGGCGCTCTCGTCATCAGTGTTCCCTTCGGCCGGTACATATGTCCTCCGGCTCCGCACGGCAGCCGGAGAGGTGAGTCGTCGAATCGTCTACGCGCCATAATCGACAAAGAACTTTTCAACATCACGGCGAGGTCGACGTTGTCGACCTCGCCGTTTGTGTGAAGAGTGCCAAATTTGCCCCATGACACGACAAGAACTTACCAGCGCCATCTATGATGTTGCGCACATCACGGGCACCTTCAAGCTCCGCAGCGGCATTATCAGCAACGAGTACTTTGACAAGTACCAGTTTGAATCGGACCCGCGTCTTCTGGCAGCAATCGCCGAGCACATGCTACCAATGATCCCCGAGGGCACCGAGATGCTTGCCGGACTCGAAATGGGCGGTCTGGCCATCGCTACGGCGCTTTCGCTGGCATCGGGAATTCCCGTTGTCTTCGTGCGCAAGAAAGCCAAGGATTACGGAACATGTAAACTTGCTGAGGGTCCGGACGTTGCCGGCAAACGCCTGCTCATCGTCGAGGACGTGATCACCAGCGGAGGTCAGGTCATCATCTCGGGCAATGACCTGCGCTCGCTTGATGCCAATACAACAGAAGTGCTCTGTGTGATCGATCGCGAGCAAGGGGGCCGGGAAAAGCTGGCAGAGGCGGGGTACACGCTGACATCACTCTGCACGATGACCGACCTAAAGGCTGGACGATGAAGATCATCAGCTGGAACGTCAATGGAATCCGTGCCGTGCAGAAGAAGGGATTTCTTGATTGGGTGGATGAAGTAAAGGCCGATGTGATCTGCTTGCAGGAAACCAAGGCCGATGTAGAGAAGATTCCCGACGAGGTAAAGAACCATCCCGGATGGCACACCTACTGGCACTCGTGCACGATCAAGAGCGGCTATAGTGGCGTCGGCATCATGAGTCGCACGGAGCCCCTTTCCGTGACCACCAAGATTGGCATTGACGAGTTTGATGGCGAAGGCCGCATCATCGAAGCAGACTTCGGCACGTTCCTGCTCTACAATGTGTACTTCCCGAATGGTTCCGTAGGTAACTCGCGCGTGCCATTCAAGCTGCGCTTTTACGATGCACTTCTTGCACGCATCGCCGAAGAGCGTAAGCAGGGAAGGGGCGTTGTGGTCTGCGGAGATTACAACATCGCCCACCACCCCATCGATCTTGCCCGTCCGAAAGAGAACGAAACAAACACCGGGTTTCTCCCCGAAGAACGCGCCGTCCTCGATCGCATGACCACCGACGGCTGGCTGGATTCGTTCAGGGAGTTCCATCCCGATGAACCGGATAACTACACGTACTGGGACTACTTCACCCGCGCCCGCGAACGCAACGTCGGCTGGCGCATCGACTATCATTGGGTCACCGAAGACCTGCGTCCGCGTCTCAAAAATGCTTTCATCCTGCCCGACGTCATGGGCTCAGATCATTGCCCGGTTGGGATTGTGATAGTGTGAGTAGGGGCGCAGCATTCTGCGCCGTCACCATCGGATGAAACGTGGTCCCTCGTCGCAGCGCTCCTCGGGATGACGCCCCACACCTGAAACCCGAAACCTGTAACCCGAAACCTGAAACCCGAAACCTTCGCGAAGCGCTAAAACCTATACTGCGCATACCAAATCTCCACGGTTGCCTTGGTCTTGCCGTTGGGATCTTTGGGTTTCTGTGGTTGTGAGGACTCGTTGAAGTCACCCGTGATAGAGCGGGGTATTTCGAAGTTGGGCACTTCCATCATGATCTTCATGTAGGATGGAAGGCAGAACGATGCGGCCTTAGCGTTGTCGTAAATCAGTTCAGCCATCACCGTCCCGCCGGTCTTGCCGGTGGCCGTTACCTTACGCGTAAGGAGAGCTGCCTCGTCCACGAAGAGTGTGGCTACCACGATGTTACTTGACTCATCAGCCGGTATGATCTTGATCTTGCGGAGGGTAAGCCCCTTCCATGACTCGTTCCCCAGGTCGATGGCGGCGAACTCGCCCGAGAGCAACGACAGCGCGCTGAGCTCGGTGCTTTGCTTCGGGATCATCGCAAAGCCCTTCGACGTGATCTTCGTCG
>JBJTEQ010000008.1:0-24725 GCA_046092945.1 Kapaibacterium sp. (SeqCode) | reverse complement strand
ATCGAGAAGTCCACCGCTGTAGCGGCGGTTCAGCCGCCAACACCATCATCGCCTTTGCCCAGTTTGGTGGTAAGGGGGCCTACTGCTCCGTGCTTGGGGGCGACCACTATGGGTCGTTCTATGCCTCTGAGTTCCGCGATCTGGGAATCGAGCTCTCCGCCGAGCAAATCTCCGGTGAGACCACGGGAACGTGCCTGGTGATGATCACTCCAGACAGTGAGCGGACGCTGAACACGACGCTTGCGGTGAACCAGACGTTCGATCGCGGACATATCCGTGAGGATGTCATCAAGGCCAGCGAATGGATCTACATCGAGGGCTATAAGCTGACAGATGACAATGGTGCCGAGGCCGTTGACGTGGCGCTGTTCCATGCGCGTAAGCATGGCACGTCGGTAGCGGTTAGCTGTTCGGACGGTTTTATCGTCGATGTATTCGGTGATCGCTTGCGCAATGTCCTAAACGGCTGTGACCTTGTGTTCTGTAACGAGCGCGAAGCAACGGCCTTGGCCGGCACAGAGACGGCTGATGATGCCTATGCCGCGCTGACCTCGCGCTATCGCAATGTTGTTGTCACCAAGGGGGCTCATGGTTCCCGCGTCCGATGGAACGGCGTTGATGCCGACATCCCTGCGTACACCGTCACCCCGGTCGATGCGACCGGTGCCGGTGACATGTACGCCGGTGCATTCCTCTACGGTGCATTGCACCGCTACCATCCTGAGCACGCCGGACGCTTAGCATCATACGCATCGGCGCAGGTTGTTGCCCAGTTCGGGGCCCGTCTGAAGACGAGCCACATCGAGGTCCGCGACACCATCCTTGCGAGCGCTCCAACGCAGTGACCCAACAGATGACCATCTGGAAGGTTGTTGCCGTTCACATTGCTGTCTTCGTGGCGGTGGTCTGCAACGTACGTGCTCAGTCAGGAATGACGTTTGAAGAGTTTCAGCGCAGGGCCGACCCGTATTTCGCTGAGGACCTTCTATCAGATGTACGCAATACCATGCCTCTTGGAGCCAATTACCGGATATGGGGCTGGGATGTGGGTGATTTCAGCGGTGACGGGATCTATGATCTGGCGATCTCTGTCCACGTGCTGGGGGCACGCACGCGCGCGGGCCTTGTCGACATGGTCGTCGATGTTGACGGATACCTCGTGAACATTTCCAAGATGCCATTTCCCTTCATCGACCTGCCTCTCGAGGTCGGTGTTGTGGTGAAGGATACCTCCTGCTACGTTACCGTGAAGCGGAAGGCCGAAGACTGGTCGATCCTTGGATACCGCTTCAGAGAGGGGGCTGTGGTGCTGGTAGACCAGTTTGTGACCGACCGGGTGGAAGGGTTCGGCCACGAAACCTACCGGTCTTTCCAGACCTTGAAGTCACGTGAGCGATTTCTCCGCAAGGACGATGAAGCGGCCTACGAATCGGAGTTCATGACTGTACCGTGCTACAGCCGCAGTCGGCAGGTCTTTGCCGGATTTGTCTCGGAGGCCATGGCTCAGCGGGTTGAAAATGTTACCGAAGGGGCCTACTGGTGGACGGGAGACGACGATGTGTCGTTCCGAGCCCGTATGGTCTACGACGATGACTATCTCTATCTGCGGGTCCACGTCCGCGACTCCAATGTTGTGACAGGCTGGTGCGACACCTGTGTCGCGGACCATGTGGAGTTACATCTCGACGTTGTGCCGCGCCTTGAGACGGAGGTGTCTCGAAATGTGAGCATCGTAAAGCGCAGTGACCTGAACGTCCGCCATGTGAGCGATACCGGTCTCTTCACCGTTGTTGTGCGTCTGGGCGACTTTGCCGACCGGCTTCCCAAGGTTATCGTGCGCACCACGGATGACCTCGACCCGGCTCAGAATCAGGCTCGCAGGCAGATCCGCGCCGTTACAGCTCCTCGTCCGGACGGATACGTGGTCAAAGTCCGCATTCCATTTGTGATGCTGGGGTACCAAAGGGCACCTGTTGATGAACGCCAGCCTACGGAGTTCGGCTGTACCATCGCAGTTCATGATGTGGATAACGAATTTCGGGGCGACGAGTACACCATTATCGCCACTAGCCCCCTGAAAGCGCTGGACCCGTCTACATATGGCTCAATTCGCTTCATCCCCGACGGGGCTTGGTACGGAGAATCCACCAACATCTACGGCGAGGCAGTGCTTACCGCCCTCCGCGAATTGGGCTTTTAGAGACCGCCGACCTATTTTTGCGCGGCATTTTTTACGGACGTGGAGATCATGTCAACTTCGCGATCGCCGATGCAACAGCTTGCTCCGTATCTGGCTCTTGGTGGTCAGCTTGCTGGGACGGTTCTTGTATGCGGAGCGCTTGGTTGGTGGATTGATACTCGTCTGGCATCCGAACCGATCGGTATCGTGTCGGGTGTAGTGCTCGGATCAATTGTCGGACTCACTCAGTTCCTGCGCACCGTCAGTCGTCTGGCGCGTGAGCAAGGGGCTGATAACGCTAAGGAAAGGTAGACTCGGGGTGGACGTTACGAGCCCGCTTACAGCCGTTATCACTGCTCTTGGCATAAGTGTTGCCAATTCGGGCATTGGATACGTGGTTGCGAAGCGTGCGCAGGAAAAGGATCTCAACACGTTCATGGGAATTGTGTTCGGAAGTCTTGCAGCGCGAGCTGCCGTCGTAGTTACCCTTGCCTATCTCTGCCTTGGTGTCTGGTCGATGCATCAGGTGGCCTTTGCCCTGACGTTCTCGATCTCTGCCTTCGCCGGACTGATGGTGGAGGTGTTTTTTTTTCACTTCTCTATGGAGCGAGCAAAAGAACAGCATCTGCAGAACGTGAAACGCCCCTTTAAAAAAAAAGGGGATAGCGTAGTGGAACTGGTCTTTGCGCTTGCTTGAACTATAGAGAAACAGCCGAGAACATGAACAACGAACACGCACAGCAGCACGACTCAACGATTCATGGGGCAGACAGCGCCCACGTGAACGTCGAGTCGCACTCCGCGGGACATGGCGGTGGACACGGTGACGAGAAGTTCACA
The DNA here is from genome assembly GCA_046092945.1 of Kapaibacterium sp. (SeqCode). GTDB lineage: Bacteria > Bacteroidota > Ignavibacteria > Kapaibacteriales > Kapaibacteriaceae > UBA10438. The sequence continues at coordinate 21,706 of JBJTEQ010000008.1, read as the reverse complement.
TTCAACAAGCTGCTCGATCAGCTTGGAGATCACCACGAACTGAACATTTTCTTCGGTCACTACGAAATCCTTCCGGTCATCCTGCTTGACGAGTCGAATTCACCTCATGTGTATTCAAATCTTCACGCGATGGAAGAAGCTGGAATGTACACGATGCATCATCCGGGTCACGGCCATCACATCGTACGCACGCATGCGGCGCATACGGAAAAGGAAGCTTGTCCGATGCCGCACGCAGCGCCGTCGTGGGATCTGTCGATCACGAACTTTGTAGCCTACGAGTGGATGGCGCTGATCCTGGTGACGGTGCTCTTCAGTATTGCTCGGTCGCGCTATAAGAAGGCGCCCCTTGCCGCACCTCGCGGAATTCAGAATGTTCTCGAGTCAGTGGTGCTATATGTCCACGACCAGATCGTTCGTCCGAACGTTGGCACCCAGAAGCGAGCATCGCGTCTGATGCCATTCATGCTGTCGCTGTTCTTCTTTATTCTGTCGCTGAATCTGATCTCTCTGCTGCCCGGTGCTCACGCGGCAACTGGTGCATTGCCAGTTACGATGGCTCTTGCCACCTGTACGCTGATCGTGGTAAACTACATCGCCTTCAAAGATGCCGGCGTCAAGGCATGGTTTGCTCACCTTCTCGGTGGAGCACCAGTGTACATCGCACCGATCATGGTTCCGATCGAGCTTGTCGGCATCATCACGAAGCCGTTTGCTCTGATGATCCGTTTGTTCGCCAACATGACGGCAGGGCACATCGTTCTGATGTCGCTCGTGGGCCTCATCTTCTTCTTTGCTCAGGAAATGGGAGTAGCTGTTGGTTGGGGCGTTGCTCCAGTCAGTGTGCTATTCTCTGTTTTCATCTATCTGCTTGAGCTTCTAGTGGCTTTCCTGCAGGCATACATTTTCACCATGCTTTCAGCCGTGTTTGTTGGTCTGGCGTTGGGCGATCATGCCGCGCACGACGATCATCACCACGCTGAAGCGCATTGATCAGAGATCTCAACGTCGACTAAGACATCAACTTTTTTACCTCAACCCTTTTTGGAAGGAAGTCTCATGAGTCCAGTAGCATTTGCCTGGTTGTCAGCCGGTCTCGGCCTTGGCATCACGGTGTTCGGCGTCGGTACAGGTATCGGTCGTCTGGCCGCAGCCGCTCTCGAAGCCAGCAGCCGTCAGCCTGAAAATGCCGGCGACATCCGCACGACGATGATCATCGGCGCCGCTCTTATCGAAGGCGTTGCCCTTCTTGCCGGCGTCGTTTGTATCCTCCTGGCCGTCAAGAACCCATAATCTCGACGCTGTCTTCGACCCCGCACGTCGGGGTCGGTTGCCGGGAGTGCTGTGACCGAAACGTCAGGCACTCCCCGCAATCGCTGTTGGAAACCTCACACCTCACACCTGAAAACGCAAACCTGTCATGCCAGCATTTCTCTCGTTCGACCCGGGTCTTGTCATATGGACCCTTATCAACTTCAGCATCTTTGCGCTGATCATTGGAAAGTTCGGTTGGAAGCCGATGCGTGAGGCCATTGCCGCGCGTGAGGGTTCTATCAACGAAGCGATCGCCGCTGCCGAGCGTGCCAATAAGGAAGCTCAGGAGCTGATCAAGGAAAATCAGGAGCGCATTGCCCGTGCGCAGCGCGAAACCATGGACATCGTCAAGGAAGGCCGCGTCCAGGCAGAGAACATCATCCGTCGCGCCACGGAAGAAGCCGAAGCTGTAAAGCAGCAGAAGCTGACCGAAGCTCAGCGCGAGATTGAGCGTTCGAAGGATGAGGCCATCAAGGTTCTGCGCAACGAAGTTTCATCTCTGGTCGTAGGAGCTACAGAGAAGCTGATCGGCCGCTCGCTTCAGGGCGACGATCACAAGCGCATCGTCGAATCATACGTCAACGAACTCTCGAAGAATTAATCCGCATGTCAAGTCTCAAGATCGCCCGTCGATACGCCAAGTCTCTGATCGGCTCTGCGGTTGCTGCCGGGAGCGTTGATACCATAGCCACGGACATTGCGTCGATTCGTTCCATGGTTGAAGGTTCGCGCGAGCTGCGTGGGCTTCTTCGCAGTCCAGTGATCACGCAGGACGTCAAGAAGAAGTGCATTGACGAATTGTCAGCAACAACGGTGAGCCCCCTGACGCTGAACTTTCTGCACCTCGTTATTGATAAGGGGCGTGGCGACATTGTGGCAGATATCGCCGTTGAAGTTGGCCACCAGATCGATCAGCTCCGCAATGTTGAACGCGTCAACGTCATCTCAGCTGTTGAGCTGTCGCAACCGGAGCGTGACCGAATCGAAGGGGAGCTCGGTAAGACCCTTGGACGTTCCATCATCGCAACCTACACGACGGATGCATCGATCATTGGCGGAGCCGTTATCCGCGTTGGTGATCAGGTACACGACGGGTCGCTGCGTCACCAACTGGCCGTGCTGGGCAAGCAGCTCTCGCAGGCCTAATCCACTACCGAACGAAACAAATCCTAAGGAAAGTATCTCATGGCAGATGTTCGTCCAGATGAAATCTCCTCGATCCTGCGCAAGCAGCTGACTGGATTCGAAAAGGAGACTGATATCTATGAAGTTGGTACCGTTCTCCAGGTTGGTGACGGTGTGGCTCGTATCTATGGGCTGTCCAACGTGATGGCTTCGGAACTCGTTGAGTTCCCGAACGGTGTGGTTGGCATGGTGCTCAACCTTGAAGAGGATAACGTTGGCGCCGTGCTTTTTGGCGACGACTCCCTCGTAAAGGAAGGCGATCAGGTCCGCCGTACGGGGCGCATCGCGTCGGTACCGGTCGGCGAAGGCTTGCTCGGCCGCGTGGTCGATCCGCTTGGACGTCCGGTCGATGGTAAGGGGCCGATCAAGGAGTCAGCAATGTACCCGATCGAGCGCAAAGCCCTTGGAGTGATCGACCGTCAGCCGGTGACCGAGCCGCTACAGACAGGTATCAAGGCCATCGATGCTCTGATCCCGATCGGTCGCGGTCAGCGCGAGCTGATCATTGGTGACCGTCAGACAGGCAAGACGACCGTTTCTCTCGATGCCATCATCAACCAGCGCTACACGCACACGAAGGAAGCACAAGAGCAAGGCATCAAGCCGGTGTTCTGCGTGTACGTTGCTATCGGACAGAAGGGTTCGACGGTTGCCAACGTGGTGTCGACTCTCGAGAAGTACGGCGCTATGGCCTACACAACGGTGGTTGCTGCTACCGCATCTGACCCAGCTCCTCTGCAGTTCATCGCCCCCTACTCGGGTTGTTCGATGGGCGAATTCTACCGTGACAATGGACGCCACGCCCTGGTGGTGTATGATGACCTTTCCAAGCAGGCTGCTGCCTACCGTCAGGTATCGCTCCTTCTGCGCCGTCCACCGGGACGCGAAGCCTATCCGGGCGACGTATTCTATCTCCACAGCCGCCTTCTGGAGCGTGCTGCCAAGCTGAGCGATTCACTGGGAGGGGGCTCACTGACAGCTCTGCCGGTGATAGAAACCCAGGCAGGCGACGTTTCGGCCTACATCCCAACGAACGTGATCTCCATCACCGACGGACAGATCTACCTTGAGCCAAACCTCTTCAACGCCGGTGTTCGTCCGGCTCTGAACGTGGGTATCTCGGTGTCTCGCGTGGGTGGTAACGCTCAGATCAAGGCCATGAAGAAGGTTGCCGGTCCGCTCAAGCTCGACCTTGCGCAGTTCCGCGCTCTCGAAGCATTTGCGCGTTTCGGTTCTGACCTTGACAAGACAACACAACAGCAGCTGCGTCGTGGTGCGCGCCTTCTTGAAGTGATGAAGCAGCCGCAGTATTCACCGGTGACGGTTGAAGACCAGATCGTGGTGATCTATGCGGCATCGCAAGGCTATACGGATGATCTGCCGGTAGAGAGCATCAAGCGCTACGAGACGGAGCTGGTGGAGTTTGTTCACGCAAACCATGCCGATATCATTGAAGGACTGCGTGTTGAAAAGGCGCTCACGGATTCGATCGTCGAGAAGCTCAAGGCAGCTCTGACGTCGTTCACCCAGCGCTTCGCAACAACGGTCTAACAGCGCCCAGCAGCGATGATCATCCTCACTGGTGGTGCCGGATTCATTGGGAGCTGCATGCTTGCCGAACTCAATGCATCAGGAAACAACGATGTGTTGATCGTCGATTCGCTTGGCACCGGCCAGAAATGGAAAAACCTGGTCGGCAAATCGTACCTTGACATTGTCAGCAAACAGGAATTCCGCGGCTTTATGGATGCCGGAGTTTTCGACGATTCCGTCGAAGCTGTGATCCATCTTGGCGCGTGTAGTTCGACGACGGAGACCAATGCCGACTACCTCTACGACAACAACTATCAGTACAGCATAGAGGTAGCGGAGTTCGCATTTGAGAAGGGTGCTCGGCTTATTTACGCCAGCTCGGCAGCTACGTATGGCGACGGCTCGAGAGGGTACTCGGATACATCGAACGATCTTCGTCCACTGAATATGTATGGCTACTCGAAGCATCTGTTCGACCAGTGGATACGGCAGCAGGGAATGGAAAATGCCTGCGTCGGACTGAAGTTCTTCAACGTCTTCGGACCGAACGAGTATCATAAGGGTTCGATGGCGAGCCTGATCTCCAAGGCCGTTGGTCAGATAGAGTCAAGGGGCTATGTAGAGCTCTTCAAGAGCACCGACGCAGCCTATGGTGACGGTGGTCAGATGCGGGACTTCATCTACGTGAAGGATGTCTGCAGGGTAATGAAGCAGCTCCTTGATGACACGGTTGTAAATGGTATCCTCAACCTCGGCACGGGTACGGCTCGCTCTTGGAACGAGCTCATTGGGGCGGTCTTTTCTGCGATGGAGCGTACGGCAGACATTCGATACATCGACATGCCTATCGAACTCTCCAAGCAGTACCAGAACTTCACGCAGGCGGATATGACGACCTTCGCTTCAAAGCTTCCGGATGTGCGCTTTGGAACTCTCGAAGAGTCGGTTGCTGACTACGTCAACGGTTATCTCACTCGTGAGTGGCCGTATCTCTGAATTTTTGAACGAGACTTTGTAAACGGATCGAAGAACAATGGCAACACTTCGCGAGACTCGGGACCGAATCGTATCGGTCCGCAACACATCGAAGATCACTCAGGCCATGAGCATGGTGGCAACGGCTAAGCTCCGTCGCGCACAGGATGCCATCACGGCTGCTCGCCCCTTTGCCAACCAGGTTCAGAAGATCCTCGGCAATCTCTCAACGGCAGACTCCGAGTTCGTGCACCCGTTCTTTGAGGTGCGCAAGGACGTGAACAATATCGCGCTGATCGTGATCACGGCAGACCGTGGACTATGCGGTGCGTTCAATACCAATGTTCTTCGTTCTCTAACTACTCGACTTGCCGATCTGCGCACGGCGCATCCGAAGGCGAAGATTCATCTGATCCCTGTCGGGAAGCGTGCTGTGAATGCTGCCCGTAAGGGAAAAGAAGCCATCATGCGCGAATTCAACGATGTGTTCTTCAAGCTTGACTACAGCACGGCTGAAGACATCGCGTCGATGATCACTGATGACTTCCTCGGAATGCAGATCGACCACGTTGAGATCCTCGGCAATCAGTTCGTGAACGTGATGCGTCAGGTTGTTCGCACAACGCAGGTGCTACCGATCGTTGCTACCACGCAGGAAGGCAGCTCATCGTCGAACAATGACTACATCTACGAGCCATCACGTGGCGAGATCCTTGATACGCTGCTGCCGATGTATGTGAAGCTGCAGATCTGGACGGCGCTGCTTGATTCAAATGCTGCTGAGCATGCTGCACGCCGTATGGCCATGGAAAGCGCCACCACAAATGCTCGTGATCTGATGCGCTCTCTGCAGCTCATCTATAACCGCGAACGTCAGGCCGCGATCACCAAGGAAATGTTGGAGATTGTCGGTGGTGCCGAAGCACTGGCGAGTGCCTAAGCGGGAGGAGCCCCGTGACTGCGGAACCACGTCCCGTTTTCAGCGTCCGCGGATTGATCCTAACAGCGGCGGTTATTGCCGTGCTCACGCTACTGGTTGGACCCTACCTTGGTGAGGCCAATCCGTATGCCTCGTCGTTTCATGCTCGCATTGAGCTCTATCGCGAAAAGCTCGACTCGTTGAATCGCATCCGCGGCTGGCGGGATCGCATCTACATGCGTCACATGGCCAACCTCGAGATTCCAGAGTACATCGTTAGCAAGTTGCGTCCAACGGACACACTTCTCTTGCCCCCTATGGAGTATGCTAGTCAGTTCATGGCTACCAAGGCCTTTTGGACAGACCCACGCATCTTCACGTGGATGGTAGGATTTCAGCCCGTTGTTGCTTGGCGAGATACGGCAAGACGTCGCTCTGCAAACGCCTATGTTGTTCTCGAGGCCAATACGATCTGGATCACACGTCCAGGCGGCAGCACGAATATCGATTCTCTCCTTGCCGTGTATGAAAAGCTGGGAGGGGGCAAATGAAGTCCGACGCGTTGCTGCTCGTGGTGATGCTCCTGATGCAGTGGATCATCGGCCTTGGTGTTGTCGGCGCCATCGGCTACCGCCTTGAGAGGCAAACGCTACTGCCGCTAAGTCTGCTGATGGGGATGTTTCTGCACTCTCTGTCGCTCTTCGGTGCGCAGCTGATCGGAATTCCATTGTCACTGCAGACGATGCTCGTTGCCGGCACGGTGATGATGCTTCTGCCACTGGCTCGCTACTCAACGATGCGGTCAACGCTAATTGGACTCTTCGACGCTCCTCGCATTCGACCGACGCTCTACGATGTTGTGATCGCTGGATTTGTTGGATACATCGGCTATATGGTCATCTGGGCAAGCTGGTACTGGCCCGTGACGCCGTTCGATGCTATGGCCGGCATCGACCTCGTGGCACGCTATGCCGCCAAGGATGGGATGATCGCCAATCAGGTCTTTACCGATCCATCGCTGCATGGACAACTCTCGAATCAGCCGTTCTACGCCCCCTTCGCGATGCTGATGCAAGTGATGATGAAGCTCATCGGTTACCCGTATACACAGATCTGGGTGAGCATTGTGGCTGTGTGCTTCTGGTGGTTTGTCTGGTCGACCCTGCGCCGCCTAGTGCATCCACTATTCGCCGGCGTGCTGCTGGTTCTGTTTGTGCTGACGCCGGAGATGCTTGGGTATTCATACATCCTGCAGACAGACTTCGCTAACGCAGCCTTTTTCACGATCGGCTGTGTACTGCTTGCACGGGCGATTGATGAAAAGCAACTTGCCGCAGTAGTTGTCAGCGCACTTGCCTTTGCCGGCGCATGCTGGTCACGCACCGAAACACCGCTCCTGGTGATGCTCGTAGCTGCGGTAGCATTGCCAAAGATGCTTCGTGCTTTCGGTCATGGTAAGGGGCTCGTCTGCGCCGGAAGTATGCTTGTTATGTCGGCGCTGACATTCGGACTCTGGAACATTGTCTTTTTCAATTCCTATCTCCCGGTGCGTCCGTCAACAGCCGAACAGCTTCAGGGGTTTGACATGGCGCGCTTTGTAGACGTGGCAGCATCAAGCTGGACGTTGGTGATCAGCAGCATTGAACTCTGGGGATGGATCGTGTGGCTCTTTCTTGCCGTGCTGGTGATCGACGGACTCGTCAATCGACGGGTTGCTCAGCCCCTTTTCATCGGGATGATCGTTGTTACCGTGCTTGGTCTCTTTATCGTCGGCACCATCTTCAGTGCAGCCGTGGTCGAACAGACGCTTCGACGGGGGATGTTCAAGATCATTCCGCTCATGTTTGTTGCGATTGCCGCCTCCGGAATAGTAAGTTCGGCATCGACAGCTCTGTATTCATGGGAGGCTGGACGCAAGTCCTGAAATGGCATGCCAAAGATCGCGCTTATCCTTCTTGCAGGACTTGGCACCTTTCTGGTGCTCGTGACGGGCAGCGCGCTGATCTCTCGGATCTTTGTGCGGCGCTCGATCCGCCGCCTTGTCAAGACGATTTCCAACCAGAGACTTGCCCGGTTCTCAGAAGAACGCGTTGCCGGCTTGCCGGCACCGGTGCAGCGGTATCTCCTGAATGTGGTGCGCCCGGGGCAGGAGAATCTCCGCTATGCCATCCTGACGCAGCGTGCACGATTCCGTCACCGGCCCGGCAGCCCATGGTTTACCGTCAAGGCTACCGAGACCATCTCTGGTATGGAGCCCGGATTCGTCTGGGACGCAGTGCTTCGTCACAATGCAGCATGGTGGCGCACGGCCAAGCTCAGCTACGTGCAGGGCGAGGGACATGGCCACATCAAGCTGTATGGGGCGATGACACTGCAGGAATACGACGGGAAGGAAACGGATACCTCGATGCTCTTCCGCTTTCTCAGCGAACTTGTGTGGATACCAACGGCCTTCCTTCCAACGAAGACACTACGGTGGGAGTCGATCAACGACCGGACAGCAAGAGCCGTTATCAGTGATGGCGCAACGCGAGTACATGCGACGTTCCACTTTAACGAAGCTGATGAGATCGAACGTATTGTCACGTCCGATAAGTACCGCGACCACAAGAGTGGATTCGAGCAGGCAAGCTTTACCATGCACTGCCGGTCGTACAAGGTGATCGACGGTATCAAGATCCCCACGGAAGTGGAGTTTGTCTGGAATCTCGAGTCGGGCGACTTCGATTATGGACACTTCACGATCACCGACGCAGCCTACTACTTCAGCTGAGAGCGTCGAAGACGTCGCGCCTCCATGTAGGCCGATGGAACAGCTATGAGTTTTTGCGCCATGCCGATGCTGGCTCGTCGTGTGAAGACGTTGTAGTCCATGGATTCTACCACGCGAAGAATCTTCTGATAGTTGCGACTCATCAGAAGCACTGTTACCATGCTGCTCGGCTCAAGCATGGCAATGCCAATGTCAGCCTTTCGGTACAGCACATCGGCACGTCGGATGTACTCGCCGATGAGAGCCCGAAGGTTCGGTGAGAAGCGGTGGGAGAGGATGTCCTGCTCCGTCACGCCGTAGAGCTCCATGTCCTGCTGTGCGAGATAGATCCGCCCCCTGACAGCATCTTCCTTCACATCGCGGATGATGTTGGTTAGCTGCATTGCAATGCCGAGATCAACTGCATAGGGCAGGGCATCTGGCGAAGAATAGCCGAAGATCTCCGAGGTCATAAGACCCACAACAGAGGCAACCTTGTAGCAATACACCTCGAGCTCGGCGAACGTGGCAAAGCGCGTGATGGTGGTGTCCATCAGGACGCCTTCGATTAGTTCCTCGGGCAGATGACGCGGGATATGATAAGTCTGCAGCGTGTCTTCCCAGGCAAGGAGCACGGCTGCACGGTCCTGATGGGCCATATCCGGAGCATCAGCCCCCTGACGTCGATCGCCGGTGTAGACCTGGCCGACCTCGTTTCTCCACTGCTCAACAAGGCGAACTGCATCTTCGCGCGTCACGTCACCACGCTCCATCGCCACATCAACAATATCGTCGACGTAACGACAGAATGCATACACGGCATAGCAGGCATTGCGCTTCTCCTTAGGGATGAAGTGCGAAGCCGCATAGAACGTCTTGGCATGCGTTCTGGTAACGCGTCGGCACACCTCATACGCCGCTGATATTGACTCGTCCTTCATCACTGCCCGTCGAACATTTCCTAGCTTTGAATTCGCCACATCAAGGTCGTAAACAACGCATGAAGATACGCACCCTCTATCGCTGTTCCAGTTGCGGACACTCCACGCCCAAGTGGGTTGGACGTTGTCCGGGTTGTGGCTCCTGGGAAAGCATGATCGAAGAAGTCGATTCCACGTCGACGTCGAAAGGCTCCAAGAGTCGCATTACCGCCATTGCTGCCGGCTCTGCCGCACGCCTTGGCACGGTGGATGTGGAGCGTACTCCCCGCATCCCAACGGGCATGCAGGAGCTCAACCGTGTGCTCGGCGGAGGTATCGTACCCGGAAGCATGGTGCTGGTAGGGGGCGACCCCGGCATGGGTAAGAGCACGCTCATGCTGCAGCTTGCCTCGTACGTTGGTGGTGCCATGCAGGAGCGTCCGTGCCTCTACGTAACGGGCGAAGAGAGCCTGCACCAGATCAAACAGCGCGCAGAGCGGCTGAGTGTTGACCCAACGGGCATTGTCGTTGCATCCGAAACAAACGTCGAGCGTATAGCGCATCTTGTCAGTAACGAAAACCCAAGCTTGGTGATCATCGACTCCGTGCAAACCATCACAACTGATGCGCTGGAGTCTTCGGCGGGGAGTGTTGCGCAAGTGCGCGAGTGCACGTCGCTGCTGACGCGCATCGCCAAGTCAACGGGACTGCCGATGGTCATCATCGGTCACGTCACCAAGGACGGCATGATCGCCGGACCGAAAGTTCTCGAGCACATGGTCGATGCCGTTCTGCAGTTCGAGGGCGATGGCACGTATTCCTATCGGGTGCTTCGGGCTCTGAAGAACCGGTATGGGTCGACCAACGAGATCGGCGTGTTCGACATGACGTCGGCCGGACTTCGGGAAGTGGCCAACCCGAGTGAGGTACTGCTGTCGCAGCGCAGTGCCAACGAGCCCGGAACGGCCATCGTGGCGGTGATGGAAGGAACGCGTCCGCTGCTCGTAGAAGTGCAGGCACTGGTGTCGCCATCGGGATACAGCGTGCCGCAGCGCGTGTGCACCGGTTACGACAATCGTCGACTCCAGATGATTCTTGCTGTGCTCGAAAAGCGAGGGGGCATCCAGGTCCGCCAGTCTGATGTATTCGTCAATGTTGCCGGCGGTATTGCCGTGCAGGACCCCGCGCTGGACCTCGGCATTGCCATGGCTATTGCGAGCAGTGTGACCGATGAGCCCCTCGCCGGCGGAGTCGTCTTTGTGGGCGAGCTTGGTCTTACGGGCGAGGTGCGCCGCGTGTCGCATCTTGACCAACGTGTTGCCGAGGCTACGCGTCTTGGACTTGAAAAGATCTACGCTCCTGCCAAGGGGCTTGCCTCATCCGCTGTTGTGTCAGTTGACCGACTCTCAGAGGCACTGCGGTTGGTGTTTGGGTAGAAAACAAGAATGGCCATCGAGATCACTCCCGATGGCCATTTGAATGGCACTATCTGTAGCGATTACGCCAGATCAAACCTATCAAGGTTCATGACCTTTGTCCATGCTGCAACGAAGTCGTGCACGAACTTGGCATGACTATCCGAGCAGGCATAGACTTCGGCGATCGCACGCAGTTCGGAATTTGATCCGAAGATCAGATCTACGCGAGTACCCGTCCAACGCTCTTCGCCGGTCACAATATCCTTGCCGACGAATACATCGTTGTGTGCTGAAGTCGGCGCCCACGTTGTGCGAACGTCAAGCAGGTTCACGAAAAAGTCGTTCGTTAGCGCGCCTGGACGCGAGGTCAGCACGCCATGCGATGCGCCGCCCGTGTTGGCATTGAGTGCACGCATGCCTCCAACCAGAACGGTCATCTCTGGAGCTGTGAGTGTGAGGAGTTGCGCCTTATCGATGAGGAGCTCTTCGGCGTGGATCGACAGGTGCCCCTTGGCATAGTTGCGGAATCCGTCGGCTACTGGCTCGAGAACAGCAAACGAATCAACGTCGGTGTGCTCCTGTAAAGCATCTGTGCGGCCGGGAGTGAATGGCACCGACGTGTTTACACCAGCAGCTGCAGCGGCCTGTTCAACACCAACGCATCCACCAAGAACGATGAGGTCGGCCATCGAGATGCGCTTGCCGTCGGTGCGTGAGCTGTTGAATGATGATTGAATCGATTCGAGTACGTCGAGCACAGATGACAGTTGCGCCGGATCGTTGGCAGCCCAGTACTTCTGCGGTGAAAGACGCAGGCGTGCACCATTGGCACCGCCGCGCTTATCAGAACCGCGGAACGTTGAGGCCGATGCCCATGCCGTAGCTACAAGTTGCGATACCGAAAGACCTGAGGCGGCGATCATCGTCTTGAGCTCGGCGATCTCTGCATCACCGACCAGAGGATGATCTACTGCCGGCACGGGGTCCTGCCAGATCAGCACTTCCGCCGGAACTTCCGAGCCGATGTACCGGGCGCGTGGACCCATGTCGCGATGCGTGAGCTTGAACCATGCGCGGGCAAATGCATCCGCGAATTCATTCGGGTTTTCGTAGAACCGACGTGAAATCTTCTCGTACGATGGATCTACGCGAAGGGCAAGGTCGGTTGTAAGCATCATTGGTGCGTGACGCTTGGCAGGGTCGTGAGCATCGGGCACGGCGTCAGCTGCCGCTCCGCCCTTAGGACGCCACTGCTGGGCACCGGCCGGACTCTTGGTGAGTTCCCACTCATAGCCGAAGAGGTTCTCGAAGTAGTTGTTGCTCCACTGCGTTGGCGTGGTTGTCCAAGCTCCCTCCAGACCGCTCGTGATGGTATCGCCACCCTTACCGGAACCGAAGGAGTTTTTCCACCCCATGCCTTGCTCTTCGATCGAAGCAGCAGCGGGCTCACGGCCGACATAGGCGTTTGGATCGGCAGCGCCGTGCGACTTACCGAAGGTGTGTCCGCCGGCGATCAGCGCGACGGTTTCTTCATCGTTCATGGCCATCCGGCCAAATGTCTCACGGATGTCGCGAGCAGCTGCAAGTGGGTCAGGGTTGCCGTTAGGTCCTTCAGGGTTGACGTAGATAAGCCCCATCTGAACAGCGGCAAGAGGGTTTTCCAGCTCACGATCGCCGGTGTAGCGCTGATCAGCAAGCCACTGCTGTTCCGAGCCCCAATACACATCCTCCTCCGGTTCCCAGACGTCTTCACGTCCGCCGGCAAATCCGAATGTTGCAAAGCCCATTGACTCGAGGGCGCAGTTGCCCGCAAGGATCATGAGGTCAGCCCACGAGAGCTTGCGGCCGTACTTCTGCTTGACCGGCCACAGCAGGAGGCGTGCCTTGTCGAGGTTGGTGTTGTCCGGCCAGCTATTGAGCGGAGCAAATCGAAGCGTTCCGCTTCCTGCACCACCGCGTCCATCGCCAATGCGATAGGTGCCGGCGCTGTGCCATGCCATGCGAATGATGAAGGGCCCGTAGTGACCGTAATCAGCCGGCCACCAGTCCTGCGAGGTTGTTAGTGCATCAACGATGTCCTTCTTCACGGCGGCCAGGTCCAGCGATGCGAACTCCTTCGCATAATTGAAGTATGGGTCCATCGGATTCGACATTGAGGAGTGCTGACGCAGAATGTTAAGCTTCAACTGATTTGGCCACCAGTCACGGTTGCGTGTGCCCCCTCCGGCAGCCTGCTTGCGCTGTCCGCCAGTGAACGGACACGTGGCGCCATCGGCACCATTCGATGAGTTGTGGTTGTCCATGCAGATCAATCAGAAATTTGATGATAAACGATGAATTGTCAGATCGTAATGCGGTCGCCACTGACGATGGCAAACAGCAAAAATTGGCGTGGTGTGGGCAAACACCACGCAGTGGGGAAATGTTCCGTGGAGCCGAGCAGTGAAGGGGGCTTACTTGTCGTCGTCCATCGACTGCATGGCGATCATTTCGCGCAGCGTCTTGTTCATTCCTTCGGCCGAACCGTCAAGGAAGATCACATTGCCCTTGCTCTCTGCGGCAAAGCTCTTGATGGATTCCGTCCACATGCTGAAGAGCAGGAATGACGCATCCAGGTTCGCCTGTTTCATTTCGGTTGCCGCTTCACTCATGCCCTTGGCTACTTCGCGGCGGAAAAGAGCAATTCCTTGACCCCGTAATTGCGCGGCGATCTTTTCTGCTTCGGCGGCAATCTTAATCGCATTGCCTTCTGCTTCGGCGGCCTTGGTCTTGGTGATGAGAAGGGCCTGGCCTTCATTCTCGGCTGCCGCCTTCAGGTTAGAAGAGGCTACGACCTGAGCCATGGACTTCGTGATCGCCTCATCGAAGGTGATGTCGTTGAGCTGCAGATCCAACAGGTGATAGCCCCATGTCTCAAGCACATGGTCAATGCTATCTTTGACGGATTCAACGATCTCCTTGCGCAGGGAGAGAATCTCGGCCTGACGCTTGGTGGCAACAAAGCCACGGATGGAGCCTTCGATAGTGCGGATAAGCGCCGTCATAAAGTCGCGCTCATCAACGAACTTGAATGCCACGTTCTTGATCGTTTCTTCGTTACTGTCGAGCACCGAATACAAGAGCATGGCCTTGAAGTACACATTGGCCTGGTCCTGAGTGATCGCCTGAAAGTCCAGCTCGATGCTTCGGTTCTGAATCGACACAACTCGGTGAACGCGCTCGATGAACGGGATCTTGAAACTCAAGCCAGGACCAAGGATGCGCTGGTACTTTCCGAAGACTGTGAGCACGGCGATCGTGCCCTGACGTACAGTCACGATGGTCAGGAGAAGAACGAGTAGTACGATGCTAAGAAGTATCCAGGGAGTCATATCATTCGGAGCTATGAGTGGAACAAGGGCATCAACTTACCGACGGTTGCCGCTGTTCGCAACGTATTTTGCGGCCGTTCAACGACACGGAAATCTGAAAGCATGTTCGAGAAAGAACTCGATCGCGTAAAACATTCCCTCCGCCAGAGGCTTGACACGGGTCTGCCGTATACGTCGTTACAGTCGATCATCGACCGTACTGACGTCCATGCGTCTGTGCGGGCATATCTGCAGGCAGAGGCTCGTTGGTGGATCCACGAAGAGCAGGCGATTCGGGCGTCGAACACGCGCTTCGATACTCTCGCTGATGCCATGCGCAGCGCCCTGAGCGAGGTCGATGATCTACTGTATCAGCATGCGCGGTTTGATAACGAGGAACTCTCCGCAACAATAGATGCCGCCGTAAAGACACGGCTGAATTTTCTCTGCAGGCCCCGCACAACTCTTAAGTGGTTCGTCTTTCGCGGTGAGCCGACGAAGCCCCTTTACGAGATCCTTCTGCGTCTGGATTACCTGACAGATCACGCGTATCTGCTGCAAGGACTTCGTCAGTGGGCCATGAGCCGCGGCTCGGACGCCTCGACGAATGAGATCCTGAGCGTCGTTGAGTTTGAGCGCATCATTGAGCGGATTGATAATGAGGCAATCCTGGACCTTTCCCAGGAAGAATTCGTCCGTCTGCTTGATGGACTCTATGCCTTCTTTGCCGAGGCCGATCCTGAACTTCCGCCGGAGAGT
Source organism: Kapaibacterium sp. (SeqCode) (assembly GCA_046092945.1). Classification (GTDB taxonomy): domain Bacteria; phylum Bacteroidota; class Ignavibacteria; order Kapaibacteriales; family Kapaibacteriaceae; genus UBA10438. The sequence continues at coordinate 6,581 of JBJTEQ010000008.1, read as the reverse complement.
GTGCCGACGGAGTCGGTGATCATCTTCCTTGATGACAAGGGGGCGGTACCACTATCGCAGGCGCTGGAGCGAATGCTCTATCGTGAAGAACTACGGACGTTGACGCGTTCTAAATTGATCGAGGTTATCGACGGAGTCATCGCTTCGATCGATGCTGAACCGCCAAGCCCCTTGCAGGAGCTTACGACTTCGGAAGCAGTGCCTGTTGAAGCGGGCACTGCTGACGACACGGTTGTTGAATCGGCGGAAGTTCTGCTTCGTCGACGGATGTCGAGTTTTGATGCGGCTGCCGATGCGGATCAGCGATCGAAGTTCCTGCGGAAGCTTTTCGGTGGTGACCAGGAAGAATACCAATCTGTTCTGCGTCGCGTTGTAAGCTGCATTGATTGGCGGGAAGCGGCTGGGATGGTTGACAGATATTTTGCGAAAAAGGGCATAGATCCTGACAGTTCCACCGCGATGGAATTTGCGCAGGCCCTTCATCGGAGCTTTGCATGAATTTTATCGATACCGCCTCCATCGCCGTCAAAGCTGGTGATGGAGGAGCGGGACATGTTTCATTCCGTCGGGAAAAGTTCGTGCCCAAGGGTGGGCCTGACGGCGGCAACGGGGGAGATGGTGGCTCGGTGATCATCGAAGCCGATCAGCAGCTCGGCACGCTGCTCGATTTTACCTACAAGCGCAAGTACGAAGCGCAGAATGGGGATCGAGGGGGCAAGAGTAATTGCACCGGCAGAAGCGGGAATGACATTGTCATCCGCGTTCCGGTGGGAACAATCATCCGCGATCGAGAAACCGAAGACGTAGTGGCCGACATGACGGTCCATGGTGAGCGCGTGATCGTTGCCCGCGGGGGAATGGGCGGACGAGGCAACTCTGAATTTGTCACATCGGTGAATCAGGCCCCGCGTAATGCTGACCCTGGAACTCCCGGTGAGGAGTGCCTGCTAGACCTTGAACTCAAGCTTTTGGCCGATGTAGGCCTTGTCGGATTTCCCAATGCCGGCAAAAGCACCCTGATCTCGGCTATTTCTGCAGCTCGTCCGAAGATCGCCGACTACCCCTTCACCACACTGGTGCCAAACCTTGGTATGGTGCGTGCCGGACAGTACCGTAGTTTTACGGTAGCCGACATTCCTGGACTCATTGAGGGGGCTCACCAGGGCAAAGGCCTTGGCATCCAGTTTCTGCGTCATATTGAACGGACTGCCGTACTCGTTTTTCTGATCGACGTGCAGAGTGATGACCCCGACCACGACCTGATGGTTCTTCGTCAGGAATTGGGGTTGTATTCTCCGCAACTCCTTGATAAACCTTGGCTTGTGTGTTTGTCAAAGGCGGACGTTCTCGGCGATGAACTCTCTGAAGAGCTGGGCAGAAGCCCCTTTGCAGTGAACCATAAGGCACGGGTCATTTCAGCGGTCTCAGGGCGCGGCCTATCTGAGCTGGTCGAAAAAATGTGGTCGTTCGTCCAATTACAGCGATCAGGTGAATAACTTCCTGAATCTGGCACGGCGCTTGATTGGTGGAATCTGGACGAAAATGCATTTTCGTTGACCCGAGTTTGCGCCGCTCCCGTCCGGGAAAGCGTAAATGGCTATTGTGCAATGCCAATTAGGTTTGGCAGAACGCGGTCAGCGTGGTATTTTCGGATGACGGGGTGGGGCACACTCACACCGTGAGGTAACAGCATGATGTCGAACGACATGGAAATGTCGCATTCGGCGTTGTGCGTTTGCGACGATGAATCAAGAAAGTAAAGATGTACAATAAATCAACGTTTCACTTGGAGGATCGTATGAATCGATTCGATTCCGCGTTCTCGTCTTCACAACGGAATCCGGCGCTGTGGCTCCGAACCGTGTTGTTGGCGGTACTGTTCACAGTTGGCATGACGTCGTTCGCAACGGCGCAGACAATTAACCGTGCTTCGCCAGCTGGTAACCTCAATCAGGCCTGTGAAGGTCAGCAGATCACGTACAACACCGAAAACCTTGGTGTTACGGGTCTCACCTACACATGGACGGTTGTCGGTGGTTTTATCACAGCAGGCGCTGGAACGCCTTCTGTCACCGTTCAGTGGCAGAACGTCGGCAACCAAACGCTGACGATTACGCGTAACAACTTCGGTACGGTGACGGCGACAACTACTAACGTCGCTGTGAGCCGCACTCCGACGCCAGCGATCGCCGGTAGTAACGTTGTTTGTATCAATTCCGAGCGCACGTACTCGACACTTGGCGTTGCTGGCAGCAACTACACGTGGAACGTCGGTAACCCGACGATGTGCGCTGTTATCGGTGGTGTACCCCTCGGTGTTGCTTCAGGATCAAACCAAGTCAACCTCCGCTGGATCAACACCGGTACGACAACGGTTTCCGTAACGGAAACTGCTGTTGGTGGTGTCTGCTCGGCAACCACATCGACGAACGTTATCGTCAATCCTATTCCATCGCCAAACCCACAATCGTCAACAGGCTTTGGAAATCCAACGACACGCCGTCCGGGTATCGTTGCAGCAAACTCGTCACACACATACACGGTAGCTGCTACTCCCGGTAACGTATTCCAGTGGACGATCGCCGGTGGAACGATCACATCGGGAACAGCCTCCAGCTCATCGATCACCGTTCAGTGGGGAATTGCCGGCGTCGGAACACTTCGCTGCCGCGAAACAGTACCTGGATCTGATTGCTCTACTGAGCGTCTCGATACTGTGCTGATCCGCCCAATTCCTGCTCCATCGATCACGGGTGCCGGAGTTCCTGCGGTCACACAGCCATGCGCCAACACAACGGCCACCTACACGACACCTTCGGTTGCCGGAAACACCTACACGTGGAGCGTACCGGTCAACGGAACGATTCTCTCTGGTCAGGGAACAAACACGATCGTAGTATCATGGGTGCCAGCTCCGGTGTGGCCAAACGTTACAACAACTTCGGTCAGCGTAACGGAGACCATCGCGGACGCACTTCCACTCGGAAGCGCTGGAACGGTAACGACATCGACAACATCGATCGCCGTTAAGCCAATTCCTCCGGTAACAACGATCACTGGTAACACGGTTATCTGTGCTACGAACCTGAGCAACAACCCGCAGACGATCAACAATGCAACGTATACGTGTACTGTCCCAGCTAACACGGGTACGGGCTTTACCGGTTCGGGTACGCTCACTCCAACGTGGACTGTAACTGGTGGTACGATCACGGCAGGTCAAGGCACTGCAACAATCACGGTTCAGTGGAACAACGCTTCGGGCGCACCAGTAACAGGAAGCGTTTCATGCCTCCATACGTCTACCTTTGGTTGCACATCGACGGGTACCCTCAACGTTACCGTCAATCCGCTTACAACTCCTGCCGTAACTGGTCCGACGGCCATCTGTGCTCAAACTGCGGGCGACTATATCACGCCTGCGGTCACGGGTAACACGTACGTTTGGACGGTATCAGCAAACGGAACAATCGTTTCTGGTCAGAACACGAATCGCCTTCGCGTTCGCTGGAATTCAGCTGGCGTTGGAACAGTAACGGTCACCCAGAACAACCCACTCTTTGGTTGCCCAACGCAGAACACGATTAACGTGACAATCAATGCACTTCCAACTGCATCTCTTAGCGTATCTGGTAAGACGTCATTCTGTGAAGGCGGCGACATCACGATCTGTGCTCCAATCGGATTCGACAGGTACGTTTGGAACACTGGTGAAACAGCCCGTTGTATCGTTGCTCGCACAACAGGAGCTTACTGGTGTATGGTCACGAACGGAAACACATGTACGGCTTCTTCCGATACTGTCCGTTTGAACGTAACCGCAGCTCCTGGACCAACGGTTGCTATCAGCGGTCCAACAACCTTCTGCGAAGGTGGAAATGTTGTCCTGACTGCACCAGCTGGTTTCTCCGCGTATTCGTGGACAACCACTGCTGATCCAAACTGGCGTGCCACAACGCCGTCGGTAACGGTAAATCTTGCAGGCCAGTACCGCGTTCTCGTTGCAGATGCCGTAACTGGTTGTACAGGAGTTTCAGCTGAGATCGACGTCGTCGTTAATGCGGCTCCGAAGCCAGTTCTGTCGGTAACGGGTAACGTTAACTTCTGCGCTGGTGACAGTGTTGTCGTCACGGCTCCTTCCGGCTTCGTTTCCTACACATGGGTTTCAAGCTCAGGCAACTCCTATGGAACAGGAAATCGCATTGTTATCAAGACAACAGATACTGTCACGTGTCAAGTGGTCGACGTCTTTGGTTGCGCTGGTGCATCTGCAGCGGTTGGTGTGAAGACACCACCGGTCGTTCGCCCAGTTGTTGTCAGCAGCGGACCAACAACATTCTGTGATGGTAACAAGGTTACACTGACGGCAGAAGATGGCTTCACATCATACATGTGGTCGAATGGCGCAACGACGCGTGAGATCACTGTTGAGAAGTCTGGTGATTATTCGGTAACTGTCCTCGATAAGAACTCGAAGTGCCCAGTTTCTTCAGCAGATGTGTCGATCAAGGTCAACGATAATCCTGTCAAGCCCGTTGTGATGCGTGTTGGTGACGTCCTTACTGCGAAGTCATCAGACAACATCGATTCATGGACGTGGACAGTCGATGGCGCAGTGATCCCGAATGCTACAGCTAGCTCATACACGGTCACAAAGCCTGGTAAGTATGCCGCAATGGCAACACGCACTGGTTGCTCAACGACGTCAGATGAGATCAACATCCTCTTCACGGGTGTTGATGAAGATGTTGTTGCTGGCGCTTCGTTCTTCAGCGTCTATCCAAACCCAACTTCAGGTCGCGTAAGCCTTTCAACAGGACTCGCACTGAATGGCGATGTCCAGATTAATGTGACAAACGCCGTTGGTGTTTCGATGATGACTGCAACGGGTGTCGGTACTGGTGCTGGTTTCACAACCACTCTTGACCTCACAACCCTTCCTGCCGGTATGTACAACGTTGTTGTGAACAACGGCGGTGAGCGCTGGGTTGTCCGTCTGGTTCGTCAGTAAGACAACACCAATAGTTGATTTCAAAAAGCGGGGGTTCACGAAAGTGAACCTCCGTTTTGCTTTTGGGAGCAGTACCTCGATCTTTGATGTAGCGACACACGAAGCACGTATCCATCGCGTCTACCGCTGATGTTTTTGAACAACGACAGGCGTATGCAACCATCATCTGTCACATCGAGACTTATAGGAGTGTGCATAGCTTTTGCCTGTGCATCAGTCGCACTGTTCGGTCAGTGGCGCGAGGTAGCTGTACCGCCACCCTATAGTCAGGGTTACTACCTCGATGTATATTTCCTCCCTTCCAACCCAATTTTCGGCTGGGCTTGCTCGATCGAAGGATACGTTGTCCGTACAACCGACGCCGGGCGCACTTGGCGTGGAACGCAGATTGCGAAAGGCAACCTTGAGTATGTTCAGTTCTTGTCTCCAACCGTAGGTTATGCATCCGGACCCTCCGGTGCTTACAGAAGTACAAATGGAGGAGCTACCTGGATTGATATCACCCCCCCCCTGGTGCAGGACGAGAAGATGTGGGGTAGTTACTGGGTCAACGAGAACGAGGGAATCTTCTTTGTCGGTGGATGTATGACCGGTCGTCAGTTTTTTTATCGAACAACGAATGCCGGAGCAGACTGGACGGTATCGGTAACGAATGAACCCGCGAGCGGTCTAAGTGATGGGATCATTTATCAGAACGGCACTGGCTATGCTGTCAGTAGCGGAGTACTTTGGGGAACGATTGACTCCGGGCGAAACTGGTTCAAGATCAACAATACCGGCACCAGAACATGGAATGAAGAGATCACCGTCTCTGGGCGCTCTATTCTGATCCCATCGTCAGGGACCGATTGTGATGGTCAAACGCGTGGCGTGGGGGCATTGCGATTTAGCAGCGACGCCGGAAGAACATGGAATGAGTTCCAAACTCGTGCTAACATGTTTGGCGCATTCTTAACCGGTGAGTCTACTGGTTGGGGAGTCGGCGATGAACGTTCCGTATTTCAGACAACTGATTACGGTCGCACATGGACAAAGCGCAACTGTGGGATTCGGGGAAATATCGATGATATCTGGTTTGTTAATGACTCGATCGGAGGGGCCGTCGGTGAAGGAATCTATCGCTCAGACTTCAGCGCAGGAAACTCAAGGATAACGATCTATCCGGATGTTCGTAGTGCTTCTATATGTCTTGGAGATTCACTCTTCATCGAGGCAAAGGGGCCATTTGCCCCCTATCAATGGAGCGATGGCGTAGTTGCTCCATCGCGGATCATCACGAAAGCGGGCACGTATGCGGTGCAGGCCTATGACTCCCTTACGTGTCTCATCGTGCGTGATACGATCACCGTAACGTTGAGAAGCACGTTCGAGCCAAAGATCAGTACGTCATCTGCAGCGCTCTGTGCTGGTGATACGATGACGCTTTCCGTCTCAGGTCCTGTGCGACAATGGCGATGGTCAACAGGAGACACGACAGAGGCTATCCGCCGTTGGACGCAGGGTGGCGTGACCTGCGAAACCGTTGATACGGCAGGCTGCATCAAGCGCGCTTCTTTCGATGTTGTGGTGA
>JBJTEQ010000007.1:0-9085 GCA_046092945.1 Kapaibacterium sp. (SeqCode) | reverse complement strand
CGAACTTGAGGTGCATGAAGATGTACATCACGCAGATCACCTTGAAGACGGCAATAGCCAGACCAAGCGTGATGTTGAAGATGTATCCGTTATGCATGGCATGAAAAGGGTCGATCTTCGCAGCAGCTACGGTAAGCAGCGTCATTACGCAGAGCGTTGCGAAAACCTTCATGTATGCCGGAATAACGTTTCCGTGATCGTGACTCATGGTTTTTCTCCTGTGAGCGGGAGTTGATGTCGGGTTATGGGAAGATGAGATAAAGAGCTGGGAAGATGAAGATCCACATAAGGTCCACAAAGTGCCAGTAGAGGCCCAATGTTTCAACCTTAACCGGATATGGATACCCCTTCTTTGTATAGGACTTCACCAGCATGAAGATCATCGGGATCATTCCGGCAACCACGTGGAGAGCGTGGAAACCAGTCATGATGAAGTAGAACGAGTAGAACAGGGTGTGGTTATCCTGACCAGGGAAAAGCCCGTCGTGCCACTTGGCACTATACTCAATGTACTTGACGATAAGAAAGCCAACGCCACCAAGGATCGTCAGACCCAGAAACGTCTGGAACATTCCGTTGTTCTTGCGCTCGAGATGATAAATCGCCAACGCCATGGTCAGCGAGCTGCCGATCAGCAGAAAGGTGTTGACAAGGGCAAGGGGCCAGGCAAGGTGGTGCGAGGCTTCGTAGAATGCCTGATAGTTGGTATTCCTGAGCACAATGAAGGTGCCGAAGAACCCCGTGAAGAACATCAGCTCGGAGGCAAGAAACGCCCACATGGCAAGCTTGCCATGGGCGATCTTGGTGACCGGCTCGTGAGAAAGATTCAGTGCTGCAGACATGCTACCACCTGTTATGATTGATCATTGTTTGTCGAGAAACATGAGTACGACGATTCCCATAAGGACGGCGTACGATGTGAGGAGGACCTTACGGGCAGCTGCCGCATCGGGCTGACGGTAGAACAATGCGCTCTGCAGGGTCAGCCACACACCAAGTATGGCAACACCGGCCGCATAGATCATTCCCGTTACACCCAGAACGGTTGGCACAAGTGACGATGCGAGCAACAGAACGCTCGTGAGCGTCATCTGCGCCGCAAGGGTCTTTCCACTGTCATCAGAAATGGCACGCAATACCATGCCCCCTTCCCGGTAATCAGAGCGATACATCCAGGAAAGCGCATAGAAGTGCGGAAGTTGCCAGAAGAAAAGGATCGCAAACAGAACCCACGCCATTGGATCAGCCTGACCCGTCACGGCAGTCCAGCCACCCATGAATGGCAGAGCACCCGGCACGCCACCAACGATAACAGCCAGCGATGACCGCGTCTTCATTGGCGTGTACACGATCACGTAGCTGAGCCACGTCGCAATAGCAAGCCAGAACGTCAGCGTGTTCACGGTATATAGAAGTGCAGCACCACCCAGCGAGAGTACAGCAGCAAACACCGATGCACTTGCGAGTGAGACGATACCTGCCGGTATCGGACGCTTGGCCGTGCGCTTCATACGAGCATCGACGTTGCGTTCCATGATGTGATTCACCACACAACTTCCACTGCTGATGAGCAGCGTACCAAAGAGCGTGGTCGCAAGCTTCACGGCACCATCGGGCGAGAGGATCGACGACGACGAGGGCAAGGCAAGGTAGTACCCTGCCAGCGTTGTCATCATCACCATCTTACTGATACCGGGCTTGGTTAGCTCGTAGTATGCAGAAGCAAGCGACGTCTTCGATTCATCGACGTGGGCGTCCAGGGCAATTTCTGTATGCTGCGACATCGTTAGCGTCCTCCCCCAATATGGGCAAGCCCCCTGACATCATCCTCGGATGATTGGGAAAGGGGCCGACGCAGAACCGACATCATCGTTGATGCATTGAGAATCAGGATCGTTACGCCCACCATCACGTGCAGCGTTGTCACAAGCTCACCGCGCGCGGTCCACAGAATGCCGGCGCCCAGCAGGATCTGCACGCCGACAAGCGACAGCGAAGCAAGGGCCGTTCGCATAATCTCAGAAGGGGCTCCTTCGCGCCGCAGCTTGATAAACTGGGCAATGATCATTCCGGCAACCACGTACGCAAGCGTACGGTGAACAAAGTGGATGATGACCTGCGCATACTGCCACATTTCGGCTGACGGGAAGAAACCACCATCGCTCCAATGTGGAAAGCTGTTACTTACGCCCCACGATAGCGTATGGCGCGTAAGAGCTCCAAGGACAAACTGCAGAAACGTCAATGCCCAGGTCGATGCCACAATAGTGGCCGTACCACGGGACATCAGTACAGTACCAGCCTCAGTACTCCAACGCTTGGACGTTAGAAGCGTGATGCCAAGAGCGATCATCAGAAACAGCTGCGCCAGAGCTCCGTGCGTCGTTGATGTCCAGTCAGGCAGATTATTACGAACAGTATAGCCGCCAAAGGATCCCTGAAGACACACTGCCGTAAATGCTGCCATGCAGAGCCAGACGATGCGTTCTTGTCCACTCTTTCCTAGCGCTCTCTTGACGAATGTGATCGTGAGCACGGCAAGCAGGATCATGAACGCTTCCATGAAGCCACCCGGCATCGCGTTGAGTCCGATGATGGCCGAGGCAATAGTTGCGAACACAACAGCGATGAGACCGGCAAGGGCCTTACCCGGACGCTGTTCGCGTGGAGTCGCACGATAGGCAACAACCAGCATAAGCGTGGTGACCATGCCAACCAGTGTGGCAAACAGACGATGTCCGTGTTCCCAGAAGCGGTCCTTCGCCCAGAGCCATTCCGATGGACTATACGTTACCATCGGAGCTTGATTCGACGTTGGCCAATCCGGGAACGCCATACCGCTGAGCGTCGTGTTCACGTGTCCGCCCCAGACGATAAGCCCGAACGTAAGCACGCACAACACTGTACCAATGCGGTGCAGTGTCGTGCGTGTATTCTGTGCGATTGTTGAAGGGGGCGTCATGCCATCGTTGCCGATGCTTGTCGTTCCTTAGTGAGCACCAAACGTGCGAGAGTCGTCCTCGACAACTACCGTGCGGTGGTTGACGGTCTTGGATGTTCCCGGTTCCCATTGAGGCCAGTAATCGGCCTTACGACCTTCGACACCGTATTCGTATGGTCCGCGATAAACAGTGATGTCCGTATCGAAGTTGCCGTGGCCAGGATGCTCCGGAGCAGCCCACTCAAGGCTGTTGGCGCGCCAAGGGTTACGTGGAGCGCGCTTCCCGAAGCGGAGCGTGTAAAGGACGTTGAATACGAGAATGAGCTGTGAGAATCCGAGGGCAATTGCACCGATCGTGATCACTTCGTTCACATCTGAAAGCCCCTTGAGGAAATCATAGACATTCGGATCGTAGATACGACGCATGTGACCGCCAAGACCCAGAACGTGCATCGGGAAGAACGTCAGGTTGAACGTGATGAACGTCAGCACAAAGTGCAGGCGACCCCAACGCTCGTTGAGCATCTTGCCATACATCTTTGGATACCAATAATAGATACCGGCAAAGATTCCGAACAGCGAGCCACCGAAGAGCACATAGTGGATGTGCGCAACGATGAAGTACGTATCGTGGATGTAGATGTCAACCGGAGCCGAAGCCATGAACACGCCCGACAGACCACCGATGATGAACATCGACACAAAGGCCAGAGCATTGAGCATGGCCGTAGAGAACTTGATGTTCCCGCGCCAGAGTGTACCAAGCCAGTTAAAGACCTTGATCGACGATGGAACGGCGATGACGATCGTCGAAAGCATGAAGGTTGTTCCGAGGAGCGGATTCATGCCCGACTGGAACATGTGGTGACCCCACACGATGAATCCGAGGAAGGCAATACCGGCGAGGGCAAACACCATGGCCTTGTATCCATAGATCGGCTTGCGCGAGAACGTCGCCATCACATCAGAAACCACACCCATCAGCGGAAGGATCATGATGTACACGGCGGGGTGCGAATAGAACCAGAACACGTGCTGGAACAGGATCGGCTGACCACCACCGAAGTACTTCGAGCTTGTTACCAGATTGTCTGGAAGGAAGAAGCTGGTGTGCAGGAAGTTGTCCATGAACAGCATTGCCAAACCAGCGGCAAGAACCGGCGTACCGAGCGTAACGAGAATAGCCGTGATGAACAGAGCCCACACCGTGAGCGGCATATCAAACAGCTTCATGCCCTTGGCACGCTTGTTCAGAACCGTCGTTACGTAGTTCACGGCACCCATGATCGATGAGAAACCGACAAGGAACACGCTGATCGTCCATAGGGTCTGACCCGAGAACGTGAACTTGGCAAGTCCCGTCTGAGCGGAAAGGGGCGGATAGGACGTCCAGCCCGCAGCCGCATACCCCGTTTCTGTAAAAAAGCCCGCCAACATGATGAGACCTGCAGGCGGAACCAGCCAGAACGACCACATATTGAGTCGTGGCAAGGCCATATCATCCGTGCCGATCATCAGTGGAATACAGAAGTTTCCAAACATGCCCGCAGCGAACGGGATGATCACAAAGAAGATCATGATCGAACCGTGCATCGTCAGAAGCTGGGTATAGAACTCCGGCGTAATGATGCCACTACCGGGCTCTGTGACCCATGTCGATGGAAGAATCGAGCCGATCACCGGAACAGGCTGTCCAGGATAGGCAAGCTGCCAGCGGATGAAGAGTGCAAACGCACCGCCGACAAACAGAAAGAACAGTGACGACAGCATGAACTGCTTGGCGATCACCTTGTGGTCGGTCGAGAACACATACTTGCGGTACCACGGCAGGTCATGATGATGCTCGTGAGCATGTTCATCATGGGCATGTGCGGTTGTTGTCTCAATCGTTGCTGTACTCATGTGGTAGGGTCTCCTTTGTCCGGATTACTTTGTGAGTGAAGCGACCGTGGCAGTATCAGCCGCGGGCGCAACGGCAGGTTGAGGCGAACGTGCAGCAATTGCCTCGGCAACTTTCTTGTCCACCCATGCATCATAGGCAGACTTGCTTAGAACTTCGTACTCAGCGCGCATGGAATAGTGACCGCCGCCGCAGAGTTCGGCACAGGCCAGCTCATACTTACCGGTCTTGAAGATGTTATACCAAATGTTCATCCACGTGCCTGGAACCACGTCCTGCTTCACACGGGCATGAGGCAGGAAGAAGCTGTGGAGCATATCCTGGGATGATCCGTGCATAACGACATTGGCATTCACCGGAACACGGAACTGGTTTTCCGTCGTGAAGTCATCCATGCTGCGGGCATCCGTCGAATCGATACCGAACGGATTCAGCGCAGTGATGAGCTTGCGGCAGTTGTCGCGATCCGTGTAGGCATTGCGTCCAAACTCTCCGTCAGCACCTGGGTAGAGGAACTGCCAGCCAAACTGCTTGCCCATCACGAGAACTTGGACATCGGCCTTCGGAAGGCGTGAAGAGTACTTTGTCCGTTCCCAGATATCGTCGGAATACAAACCGATCCAAGCAAACAGGATCGTCGGAAGAACGGTCCATGTGAGCTCTACAACGTTATTGCCGTGGTAGTTGTATCCTCTGCGGTTACGATCATAGCGGTACTTCACGAGGAAGTATCCCATGATACCAAACGTCAGGAAGAAGATCCCGACGCTGATCCAATAGATGATGGCAAACAGGCTGTCGAGCTCGCCACCAAAAGTTGACGTGTTCTCTGGGAACCACGGCAACATGTCAAAGTAGGACAGAATGCGATCCATGCGAATCAGACTCCTGGTGATAATGTTTCGTGGTGATTGCTACGGAAGCTCTGCTTCCGTGTACGGTACGGTGCGAGAGGCTGTTTCTTCGCGTACGGCTTTGACCTCGTCAGGCGTTACTGCTGCGCCAGAGTTGCCGAAGGAGATGCGCACGAAGGTGAGAACATCGGCGATCTCCTGGTCGCTCAGTTGATCCTTCCATGAGGCCATCTGACCATTGATCTGAACCCCGTTACGCTCGATAGGGCCGCGGAATCCATGCAGGACGATTCCGATCGGCTTGCGAGCATCTCCCTGGGCAAGAGCTGAGCCGGCAAGGGGTGGAATGTTGTTACCGGGCACGCCTTTGCCACTACCGAGGTGACAGGCAGCACAGATACGACCATAAATGGCCTTACCCGGACCTCCTGCTTCCCCTGCTGCTGCAGTCTCTGCAGCAGCGGCGTTGGGATCAACCCACGCAGGGTCGTCGCCGTATGAAGTGAACAGGCCGCGCACGTTGCAGCCGGAAAGCGTCGTGATTGCCACCAGGGCAAGCACCACGACAAGTGAACGCGTCATCAACATCTGCATTGGAACAGACCTCAGTTGGATGAATGGTCGACTGCCAAACGGCCGTGAAATTACGAGCCGGAGGCCATGTGAAAAAGCCAAAGGGTTGGTGTGCACTTCTTTTTTCCACGAAAACATGTTGACCAGCGGGTCGAACACCTTGTGCTCACGAGAGTTAGCGCACTGAATCGTGAGTTTGGAACCACTCGACAGTTTGCCGAATTCCCTGCTCCAGCTCAATTAGCGGCCTCCAGCCGGTGGCTTCTGTAAATGCCGCGTGCGATCCGCGCGTTCGCGCCGGATCACCGGGCTTTGCCGGACCGTTGTGCACCTCAAATTTTTGCCCCATTGCGCTGCGAAGAGCATTTACGACATCGTTCACACTCGCGGCACTGTTTCGGCACACATGAAAGGTTCCCTGCACTCGCTGCTCAAGGGCAGCAAGGTTGGCCTTGGCCACATCATGCACATGGATGTAATCCCGCTCCTGCGATCCATCACCGTGGATGGTTGGGATGGCCCCCTTCATGAACCTTTCCAGAAAGATGGCTATGACTCCACTCTCTCCATGGGGGTTCTGACGTGGACCATAGACGTTGGTGTACCGCAACGTGGTAATGCTCATGCCATGAGTTGAACGCTCATAGTCGGCGTAGAGTTCCATCGATCGTTTGGAGACACCGTAAGGGGCTATGGGTCGCACCGTATGATCTTCCGTTGCCGGCATATCGATGAACTCACCGAGAACAGCAGTGGTGGACGCCAGGATCACATGACCAACACCTGAGCGACGCGCTGCCTCGAGAAGTCGCAATGACCCAAGCACGTTGATGGTAGCGTCGTGGACGGGTTTATCTACGCTTACCCGCAGCTCCATGTGAGCCGCATGGTGATTGATGGCATCGAACTTCTCGGTGATAACGAAGTCGGCAAAGGCATCATCGGTAATGGACATCTCCACAAACCGAGCACCGTCGGGGATGTTTGAACGATACCCCATTGACAGGTCATCAACGATCACCACGTCATGACCTGCGCCGAGATAGGCCTCAGCAACGTGCGACGCGATAAAACCGGCACCGCCGGTAACGAGAATCTTCACAGTGCCCTCTTGGCGATGTCGGTGCGATGCACCTTGGTATCGTAGTGTATCTTTTCGCATGCAGCGTATGAACGTGCAACGGCCTGGGCAAGCGTGTCCCCTATTGCCGTTACCCCGAGTACTCGTCCACCGTTTGTCACAAGCGTGTCATCATTGATCCGTGTTCCGGCATGATAGACGGTCACGAACGGATCCGCCTCTGCTGCGTCGATACCGGTTATGGGAAGCCCCTTTTCAAATGCATCAGGATAGCCACGTGAGGCAAGAACAACATTGCACGCGTGGCCCACGTGCGTTGAACGAATGGTGGCAGCATCAATCGATCCTCGCGCAGCCGACGCGAACAGGGCTGCGACATCAGCATCAAGAACGCTCATCACGGCCTGCGTTTCGGGATCACCGAATCGCACGTTGAACTCAACAACGTTAGCGTCTTCCCCATCGATCATGAGTCCGCAGAAGAGGCACCCAACAAAGGGCATCCCCTCGGCGGCCATACCGTCGATAACTCTGCGGATGATCTTCTCACACACAGAATCCATCACGGAGTGCGTAACAATGGGTGCCGGCGCATACGCCCCCATGCCGCCGGTGTTCTTGCCTGTGTCGCCATCACCAACGCGCTTGTGATCTTGCGCCGGCGCAAGCACAACAAAGTCGCGTCCGTCACACACAGCAAACACGCTGGCTTCTTCGCCCATGAGGAAGCCTTCAACTACTAAACCGTCGTTGCCAAATGCCCCTTTGTACATCATGTCAACGGCTTCCAGCGCCTGCTCACGGGTTGTAGCAACAACCACTCCCTTGCCGGCGGCAAGACCGTCGTACTTGATCACCACCGGCAGCTCGTGTGCTTCGACATATCCGCGTGCTTCTGCATACTGTCCAGCATTAAACCGTCTGTACGGGGCCGTCGGCACATGATGCCGATGCATGAAGTCCTTCGAGAAGCCCTTCGATGTCTCGAGCTGTGCCGCTGCCTGTGATGGTCCGAACACATCAATGTTCTCTGCTCGCAATGAATCGGCCAGTCCCTCGGCAAGGGGCTGCTCCGGTCCGATCACCACCAACGTCACATCATTCCGGAGACAGAACTTCTCAACCGCCACGTGGTCAGCCACGTTTAGCGTTACACACTCCGCCTCTCGCGCAATACCAGGGTTGCCCGGAGCAACCCAGATCTTCTCGCACGACTCCGATGCAGCAAGCGCCTTCGCCAGCGCATGCTCACGTCCACCCGAACCGATCAACAGTATTCGTTCCATAAGGGGCGAAGATACGATGAGGTGTGAGGTCCCTCGTCGCTTCGAGCCGAGGTTTCAGGTTTCAGGTTTCAGGTGTTGGGTTTTGGGTTGGAATCGTCATCCCGAGCGCAGCGAGGGATCCATGCATTTTGACGATCGCATATTAGCCCACGGCTTCAGCCGTGGGAACGCGATGGGCGATGTGATGGAAATTCGCGTCATCGGTCATCTGAACCCCTGGATGCCTGCTTTCGCAGGAATGACGACATGGATTCCTGCTTTCGCAGGAATGACGACAGGGATGCCTGCTGTCGCAGGACTGACGACATGGATGCCTGCTGTCGCAGGAATGACGACATGGATTCATGCTTTCGCAGAAATGACGCTCGCCGGGCGAGCACGTAGGGTCGCCGGGCGAGACTGCGTCTCGCCCCTACGTAACTCCGTAACTCCGTAACTCCGTAACTATCT
>JBJTEQ010000006.1:0-6530 GCA_046092945.1 Kapaibacterium sp. (SeqCode) | reverse complement strand
TGGAAGCGTCGAGAACGTCGAGAATTCACCGGCATTGACCAAAGACTTGCCAGCTGCATAGAAGTAGGTGTTGTCATTGGCGTTATAGTGGATATTGAAACCACCGCCGGTTGACGTCAGGTTCTGATCAAGAGCCAGACCCGTGTTATACCGATACGTCGTGTTTGGCGTAAGGTTGGTGAAAGTTACCCGAGCAAACACCGGAATCGGGAAAGCCGACACCGAAGAGTTACATGTGCCGGATGCCGTGCGTGCGTTGATGAACTGAGGAACGATGTCCGTGATCATACTCGGCGACGAGAACGCCGTCGAAAACGGAAGGGTCTGCTGAGCAAGACCTGGCGCATTAACGACAAGCTGGTAGGTTCCTGCGGCACTCACTGAAACGTTGTCGAAAACAGCAACACCGGCAACTGCTTGCACGCTGGTAACACCTGTAAGCACGCCAGTTCCCGAAATGCGCGCGATTGAAACCGTTGACGCATAGTTCTGATCGACAGAATTATCAGCGCGATACACCGTGATCGTCATCGGATTGAGCGGCACACCAGCATAACCACTGGTCGTAGCGCCACTGATCGCGAAATACGCCGGTGGACCATTAACAGTGAGCGTTGGTGAAACACCTTGGGTCAGGATCTGGCCGAAGGTTGAAAAGGCACGGAGTGTAACGCCCGTTTCGGCGACACTGTAGTTGACTGCCGTGAGATCAACAAAGCTGCTACCGGCCGGAATGGTGCCCGAGATCGTTCCTGAAACGAAACCGGTTCCGGAGTTCACGGCAATCTGCACACCTGTTGACGTTGTGACGTTCTTGGCGGCACCCAGAGCATCTACCGCACGCACCCGGAGGCTGAAGGCCGTGTTCTGCGATGGCGACGATGGGACGATATTTTCAATTGCGAGGTTTGTCGCCGTTCCAACGGTTGACTGCGACGAAACCGTCAAGTCGTCAAACGTGATGCCAGGGCGGCTACCCGAGGAGAAAACCGGAGCCTGGTAATAGACCCAGCGCAGCTGGACAAAGGCCTGATTTTCGCAGACGGTTGGAAGCGTCGCCGAAATTGTCCGAATCGTCGATACACCGGAAACATTCAGCGGAGCAACGTATTCAACGGGAACGCCATTCGACGTCACGTTGGTCCAAGCACTTGTTGTGTTGAAGCGATACTGCAGACGCAGAGCGTATGGACGCGAGCCCAAGCTACTGACAGACGAGGTCCATGTTACACCGATCTGTGCCCGGCCGACCGTGTTGAGCGAAAGCAATGCAGCGCCAACAAAGTTACAGTTACACACCAGCGTACCGGTGTTGATGAAGGCTAAACCGCCGGTACCAAGACCGTTGATGCGGGCTCCACTCGTGAGGTTATACGCGCAGTTCCAGTCCGATGTTGGAAGAGCATCTGACGGAGCATCGATGGCATCAACCATGTGGAACATCATGGCCGTCGGGTAGGTACCGGCAGCGTTGGTGTTCAACCAGTCCGTCAGGGTGTAATTGCCACTGCTGAGCGACCACGTTGTAAGGGGCTGAGTCTGGCCTAAAACAAGACCGGACATCAGCACCAGGGTGCACAACATTGAAAGTGAAATGCGTGTAAAAGTTTTCATATGCGAAGCCGCATGATGTGAATAGAGAGTTTCCGCCAGATGCAATTGCGGCAAAACTATCAAAAAAAGAGCCCCCTGACATACCCAAATCGGTTATCAGGGGGCATTTTGACATGGTTTTGTGAATTAGTTACCCTGCATATAGTCAGGATATCGAACCTGTAGTGCCGAATAGGCATACGACACGATATCCTCGAGGCAGCCATCCGAGAATGGGGACGTGAGCTTCCCGTGCTCGACTATTCCCAGGAATGGCTTTGAGCCTCCGATGTCGCAGATCGACAAATACGAGCTGAAGGCCGTTGCACGATCGGTCTCTGACCACTTCCAATACTGAAGGGCGCACGTCTGCGCAAGAGCATAATCGATGTAATAGAAGGGGCTTTCGTAAATGTGTCGCTGAAACTGCCAGACGCGTCCCTGTTCAGCGGCTGGGAAGCCCTCGGCGTTGCGCCAGGGCATGTACATACGCTCCATCTCACGCCACTGGGCGTTACGCTCGGCGGGGGTTGCCGACGGATTGGCATAGATCCAGTGCTGGAAGTGATCCACCGCGCAGCCGTAGGGTAGGAACAACAGCGCCCCCTGGAGGTGATAGAACTTGAACTTCTCGGTCTGATCTTCGAAAAACAGGTCCATCCAGGGCCAGGTCAGAAACTCCATGCCCATGGAGTGGATCTCGCAGGCCTCGGCAGTTGGCCAGAAGTACTCGGGAACGGACAGGTTGCGGCTACGATAGGCTTGGAAGGCGTGACCTGCCTCGTGCGTCAGGACCTCGATATCGTGGGTGGTCTTGTTGAAGTTGGCGAAGATGAAGGGGAGCCCATAGGCGCTGAAACTGGTGCAATAGCCTCCGGTTGCCTTGTTGTCCCGGCTTTTAAGGTCCATCAGCTCAGAGTCGAGCATGAGACGGAAGAACTCATTTGTCTCGGCAGAAAGCTCGCTGTACATCTTTTCAGCCCGTTCAACGATCCAGTCGTGATCCCCGGAGGCAACAGGATTGCCGTCGATGAACTGGAGCTTTTCGTCGGCCGTGGTCATTGTGGCGATGCCAAGGCGTGATCCCTGCGCCGTGCGAAGTTTTGCCGCAAGCGGAACAACGTGCTCTCGCACCTGTGCACGAAACTTCTCAACATCTGCGGCTGTGTAGTCCACACGCCCGAACTCGATGTAGCGGAAGTCCGTGTACGAGTCGTACCCGAGCATGGAGGCCTTCTTTGTCCGCAGCTTTACGAGTTCGTCGAATATCGAGTCGAGTTCATCGGCGTTCTTGAGCAGAAAATCTCCCATTGCCGAGTAGGCGCGGTGACGGATCCCCGCATCCGGGTCAATAACAAGACGACCGATTGTCGAGAGGTTATACGTCTGACCATCAACCTCGATCTTGGCCGATGCCGTTATCTCGTTGTAGCGTGTGGTGAGCTCGGATTCCTGCACAAGCAGGTCCTTGATCGAAGGTTCAAACGTGAGCGTCCAGTTCTGCAGGCGCGTCAGAAAAAGCTCACCAAAGTGATCAGAAACGGCCTGCCGATGTGGCGAGGCCAGAAGGGCTCGGGCAACAGATATGTCGAGCTCTGTCAGCGAAGGGCCGTTTTCGTCGAAGAACAGCTTCTCAGCCTTGGCATCAGCATCAGTAACGTTCTGGGTAAACTTTACCTCTGCCAGAGACGCCATCGTGTAGGTATCAATGCGTGAGCGATTCCAGTCGGATACGCAGCTGATGATCTCTGCGGCTGTGCTCGCCCCCTGGATGCGCAAGACAAGGTCAGCGTTGGAAACGGTCAGTGCCGACAGTTCAGGTCGACGGTAGGGAAGCTGCGAAAAGGTCATGGTTGCCATTCTGGACTTTCATGAAGTGATGTGTTGCGGTTACTTGCTATCTCCGCGCAGGCGGCGAATCCGTTCGCGAGCATCAGGAACAATGATCGAACGGGGATAATTGCGAAGGAGCGTCTCGAGGATCTGCGCTGCGCGGAGCGGTTCATTTCTCAGTGCAACGAGATCGGCATAGAGCCAGATCGCGCGGTCACCGTAGATGGAATCAGGGTTCAGTTCGATGATCTTCTTCAGGTGTTCTCCGGCGCGGACGCTATCTCCCACGGCAAGACAGCTCTTGGCGCAGAGAAGCAAGGATCGATCACGAAGATCAAGATCACGAATGCGCGAGATCACGCCATCGAGCTCTTTGATAGCGTCGGCATGACGACGACGCACAATCAGTCCCTCTGCGCGAGCGATAGCCTTCACGGAGGCAGAGTCATCGAGCGCAAGGTTCAAAAGCAGCAATCTGTCGATCGCGTCATTCGATGCGATTGAGCCGCTTGCTTCGGCAAGGGGCGAGTAGAGCGCCTTTGCCGAATCAAGCTGACCATTCCAGAGGAG
The DNA here is from genome assembly GCA_046092945.1 of Kapaibacterium sp. (SeqCode). Classification (GTDB taxonomy): domain Bacteria; phylum Bacteroidota; class Ignavibacteria; order Kapaibacteriales; family Kapaibacteriaceae; genus UBA10438. The sequence continues at coordinate 2,534 of JBJTEQ010000006.1, read as the reverse complement.
GATGTCGGCAAGACGTATCTGCGCCATGTCGGCGCGGTCTCCAACAAGCCCCTTTGGACCAGTGATAACACCATTGAGGACTTCGCGAGCACGGTCATCCTGATTCATGGCCAGGTACATATCTGCCAGGCGCAACGCCGCGTCGACCGAACGCGATGTGGACTTCCACGTATTCATCAGCCTCAGGAGTCTGTCACGAGCCGGATCGATCTCATGGAGAACATCGTCGTAGAGTAGACCACTGAAAAACAGTGCGTCTGCCACAAGGGGATTGCTTCCATACCGCGTGATGATCTCATCATAGCGTCGGATCACCTCGCGCGCTTCGGTCGGAGTGATGGATGAGGCTCCGCGCATACGGAGCTCAAGACTGCGCACCGAACCGAACGCTGCCGTCATCACCATATTGCCTTCCTTCGAGCGCCGTGCAACTTCGTCATATGCCTGCAGGGCAATATCAAACTGCTCGGACGCACGAGCGCCTTCAGCGAATATCAAGAGCTCGCTTCCAGGAACAGCCGAACGCTGATCTAACTGCGAGATCACGTCAAAGGCATCTTTCCAGCGCTTGGTTTCCCGGAAGAACCAGGCCGAAAGGCGAAGATTTTTCATCGCAGATCGAGGCAGTTCTGCAAGACTTTCGGCGATGATACTCTGCCCCCCTTCAAAGGAAAGCAGCATGCTCAGACGCCGCTCGGCCGCATACTCATCGCCATCATTGGTAAACGCTGCCATGACGTCCGCGACGGCACCCGAAACATCACCGGAGGCTGATCGGAGTTTGTAGACTTCATCAGCATAGGCATTGGCGGCACCATTACGAGCCCTCGCAGCAAGAAACGATTCGAGAGCATCTGCGTGAAGAAACAACTCCATCTGATCCTTACCAATCCGTACGATCGTCGACTCATCGTCATCGGAGAGTGACCGTGCCTTCTCCCACCACGAACGGGCATTTTCGAGTTTGTTCTGTCTGGCGTAGAGCGTCCCTACAAGGATTGCATCATCGGGAGACGTGGTTGCTGATGCCTTCTTTTCGGCAAGCGGGAGAAGTGCGGCATACTGACCAAGCCCACTAAGGGATCGGACCACTCCGCTGAAATAGGAATCATTGCGCGGATCTTCGGCATAGAGCTCCTGATACAGACGTGCCGCATTGCGGAAGTCGCCCGTTCGCTCGTAGGCCATGGCGATGCGATACTTCTCCGAATCATCACTGCGAGCACTGATCAATGGTGCAGCACTGACCGAACTCGCGAAAGACTCGGTAGAAAGCAAACTGCTTGTCATGACAATTGCCCACAGCACACTCAGCACAGACTTTTCAATCATGCTGACCAGTCCTGCGACATCAACGGAAGAACGCGCTGCTGAATGGGTTCGCTTGGCACAAGAACCTGCTGGTCGTGAGTGATGATCACATCGATCTCTGTGCGAAGACCTAACACGTTGGGGATGTACATGCCCGGCTCGATGGAAAACGACGTTCCGGGTAGGACTCGTCTTGTGTCCTGTGTCTCGAAATCATCCATGTTTGCGCCCGGTCCATGTACCTGTGTCGTGATGTTATGTCCGGTTCGATGAATAAAGGCATGCCCCATACCGGAAGCATCAATGACATCTCTACATGCGCGGTCGACCTCAAAACCGGATAGAGGAGTTACAGAGGCAAACCTGTCGCGGACAAGTTGCAGGGCAGCATCTCTACCCCGACGGATGATTGCAAAGCTCGCCTCGATGTCATCCGGCACCACCTCGGCGGTATAGCCAACCCATGTTATGTCCGCAAAGACCGACCCTGGAGCATCATGCCGGCACCAGGCATCGATCAGGACAACCATATCGGGCCCGATATCACTGGTTACGAGTCGAGTCGGTGCGTAATGGGGCGAGGCGGCATTCGGTCCGATCGCCACAATCGGCGCAGAATCTGTGGTGAGCCCCTTGCGCTGAAACTCTGCCATGATGAACGACTGTATGTCGAACTCCGATACATGTCCCTTGCGCTCGATGGTCTTTCGAATAAAACCGAAGGCATCCATCACGGTCTCACGGAGCTGACCGGCCGCCAGGCAGGCGCCGGCGATCTGTTCCTCGCTGAGCACGCTGGTGAACTCCTGCAGTATGTCGGCTGAGCTGACAACCTCCACGCCGTGGGAACGGATCAACTCGACGATCCCGGCATCGACCTTGCTGATCACTGGCAGACGCCCCATGGGGGAATACTCCATGGCCACCTGCTTGAAGGGGGCTAGATGCCTCTGCACAGTGCTCTCCCAGGAATCCCTCGTGTCGTACACTACAGATTCGATATCAAGGTGCGACAGCGGATTCTGTTCCATTCGATGAGTGATCTTCACCGGACGCCCCTTTGCGGGAACGATCACCATCCATCGACGTGTACAGTGAGCATCCGGATCGAGCTGCAGGATGTTCCAGGCAAGGTCATTTGAGTGACGCATGTCATAGAGAACCCACGCGTCAATGTTGTTTGCTGCAACGGAGCGCTGCATTTCGCTGAAGAGGGCATTCAT
>JBJTEQ010000005.1:0-3642 GCA_046092945.1 Kapaibacterium sp. (SeqCode) | reverse complement strand
GGGGTGCTGCCTTCAATACTACCAGCCGACGTAAGACGGCTAGCATTACCGTAAGTATGGAGTTTCTGGTCCAATAATTTTGTAGGTGGGGTTCATCCGTTGGCGTAATTTGCCCGGACAAAATGTGGGGTAAAGAAATGTTTACGGTAGAACGCGCCTTTTGCATCGCGTCGGCGATGCTGCTGATGTGTTTAGTTTCGGTCAGCGCTGCCGATGATATCCAATCCGCTGGTCTCATACGGAATGCTGGTCAGTGGCCAGACAATGTAGTAGCCTACAGCCATAGTCGTGGCGTTGACGTGTGGGTGACGCGCACCGGTGTGGTTGTTGACGAGTACACTGTGAAGGATGGAGTGCGCACCGGCAAGGTTGTCGAGGAGTATTTCGTGGGCGCATCTGTGGTTGATGTGCCATCCCCGGCGGGATCGACAGTGGTGTCTTTCTTCAAGAATGGCTCGCACATGCCGATTCTCACGACAGCTTCAAGAACCGACGTTATCCCTTTTCGGTACCAGTCAGGTGCGGTTGTAAATGTTTCAGTAGCACCCGATGGCAGAGTGATGCGATCTCTTGGTGACGGCGACGTAGCTCTAGCCAATACTGTTGCCTTCATCCGCAAAGGTGACGTTGGCAATCACCTGCCGATGGATGCCACCAAAGCACAGTCGTTTGTGTACGGGTCGTATATGGGTGGTGCGCAGTTTGATGCCATTGCGAACATGGAAGTGATGCCAAACGGTAATCTTCTTGTTGCGGGCACTTCCAGAGAGTTTTCCTTTCCAGCAGGTCTAGGTGGTTATGCAAAGACCATCAAAGCAGACCACGATGCCTTTGTACTGATCTGCGATCCCAAGCTTCAGATGATCAAGGCAATGTCGTTTATCGGTGGGTCGGCAACAGACCGTACACGATCACTTGCCCGAGACGACCAGAACAACATCTACTTGGCTATTGAGACAAACTCTACCGACATGCCAGCAACCCCGTCGGCACAATACAAGACGAACAAGGGTGGTTATGACGCTTTTGTTGCGCGGTTCGATTCCACGCTGACAAAGCTTCTTGCTGGTTTTTATCACGGCGGAAACCGCGATGATTCGCCCCGTAGCATAGCGGTAGACCAGACCGGATTGATCTATCTGGCAGGGGGCACAATGTCAACCTCAGGCATGCCCAACAATATGCCGTCTACGGCGAACGTGACATGGCAATACCAGGATGGTCGAGACACAAAGACCACGACAGTTGTGATTTCGAGCGGAAGTACGAATCTGGGGCAGATGGATGGTTTTGTCTCTATCTATTCGCCTACGGGAAGTATGCAGAAATCCAGGTACTATGGCCAAACGGGTAACGATATAATCACGAACGTAGCCGTTGATAGTAGAGGTTACATTGTGGTTGTCGGCTCGACGACGTCCACCGGATTTGAAGCAATTCCAACAGCACATCCAACCTGGAGCGGGCGCCTTCCGTATCGTCGGGTATTCACCGGTGGTAATACGGACGTTTTCGTAGCGAAGATGAGTAGTGGTCTTAACTTCTCTCAGACTGACGGTGTCACGTTCGCTACTTTCTTTGGAGGAACGCGTGACGAAGAGACAGTTTCTCTGTGGCTCGATGATGGTGGAAAGATCTTCTTTGCCGGGAATACCACTTCAATAAATCTGCCAACATCCGGTTCCGTCTATCCGACGTCCCTCGGAAAGCAGGACGGATTCGTCGCTCAGATGGCCGATAATGGTACGCTTTTGCAAAACTGCACGTACATCGGCGGTAACGGCGACGATGTGATCCGTAATGTTCGGCCAAGTCAAAGAACGTCTGCCTTTTTGATCTCTGGTGCCACAGCTTCGGCTGATTTTCCGATTGAAGGTGTCGGTGCCATGTCAGAGCGATTTGGTCCGACGGACGGTTTTTTCACCATGATGAACTTTGGAGCTCTGACACTATCAAGCCTACTGAGTGGACTACAGGCTGACACCGTGGTTGACTATGTGCTAGATTTTCGCGGTGATGCCTTTCTTGCCGCCAACACCACATCTGGAAACCTCCGTGTACACGATTCTGCTTACGCCAAGCCAGGAGGCGGTTCAGACGGCTACCTGACGAAGTACTCACCGGGTGTTCTTGAGATTGTAACACCCAAAGGTGGGGAGATTTATTGTGTTGGTTCAAGTAAGCCCCTTTCCTGGGATGCTTCTGGTGTTGCCGACACAACCAAGTTCCGGATCGAGTACTCCGTTGAAGGGTCGGGCAAGTGGTCAGACGTTGTCAAAAGTATTGGCGGACGTTCATACCTCTGGAAGATCCCTGCAAGCGTTGCAGCTGGAACCTATCGCATCAGGATCTCAACAGCAAATGGTCATGTCAGTGAGCTCACGACACCATTTACGATCGATATTCCGCCGACGATCAGCAAGCAGCCCGCTTCGGCAGCCGTCTGTGAAGGTGCCAAGCTCACTGTTACTGTTACGGCTTCCAGCGTAGCGGCCAAGTATCAGTGGAAGAAAGACGGCGTCGTTGTTCCTGGTGCAACATCCGCTACATACACGGTAGATGCGGCAACACCAGCAATGGCTGGCCGATATGAGTGCGTTATCACGGGAGATTGTCCTCCTGCAATCACATCTCAGCCAGCTACAATCACGATCTCGGCAAAGCCAGTCATTACATCGCAACCAATTTCACAGACCGTTGATCTTGGGAAGCCCCTTACGTTGACTGTCGCTGCCTCTGGACCTGGCCTAACCTACCAGTGGATCAAAGATGGCTCAAAGGTTGACCAGGCAACGACGGCTACCCTCAGTATTGCGTCAGCGAGTAAGAATGATGAGGGGAGCTATTCATGCGATGTCACAGGTGCATGTGGAACAACAGCGTCATCAGCTGCGATAGTGCGTGTTAACGGTGGAACGTCTGTTCGCGAGTTCAGCGACAAAGATCTCTCTATCCATCTCATTGGACCTTCACCGGCAACCGATGTTGTCGTATTTGCCTCTACGGCAAAGTCCGATGGAACAGGCCGTCTGCGGATCATCGACATGCTTGGTGCCACCGTGAAGGCTTTTGATTACCATTCAACACCGTCTCAGGAAGTGCGTCATTCGGTGGACATTCATGACCTTGCTGCCGGAGTGTACGTCGCTGAGTTCACCCTAGTTGGCACCAAGATAGACGTTCCATTTGCGGTGCGTCGCTGATCACTCACCATACCACTTCGTAACAGGCCTATCCATTTCGTTGTGCAGGCGTTGCACCGAAGAACGTGGTAGTGCGGTTTTGTTTCGCGTCATGTGCATGAGACGAATGTTTCTTTTTGCGTTCGCCATCCTCGCATCGGGGACTGACCTATGTGCCAGTTGGTCATCAGCCGGATTGGGGGAAAATCAGTGGTCGATGGGCATTGTGCACAACGCAGGTCAGTGGCCCGATACTGTTCTGGCGCTGTTTCAAGCACCCGGAAATGTTGTGTGGTTTACGAAAAACGGTGTTGTTCGCGATGCCTATGGCTCCAACGGTGGGATGCGCATCGGCCAGGTGACGTTTGAACACTTCGCAGATGCACGCCTAGATCTGGTTACCGATGACAAAGAGGCTGTGTCGTTGACATATTTCAAGGGAAATTCCGGAGTCCCGATC
>JBJTEQ010000004.1:0-7477 GCA_046092945.1 Kapaibacterium sp. (SeqCode) | reverse complement strand
ACGGCAGCGATTTGCACGCGTTTTGAGAACGAGAGTTTCATCCGTGTGTAGTCGTGAAATGCAACATCAGTGGGCCGACGCGTGCACGAGGTGCACATTGCCACCGCCGAGGTTCGAGAGAAGAGACGCTGTTTCGGTGGCCGAAAAACGATCGTCGTCTGCGTCGATCGTTACAACGCACACATCATCCGTAGCCTTCTTGAACGACTCGTCGTCCTGGTACTTGTTATACCAGGTTGGTATGCGGCAGAGGTGGAATAATCCCACGACAGTGAATATGGCTGTACCCAGAATCGACAGCTCGAAATCAATCGGAATCGAGAACTGCCAATCGAAGAAACCCTTGCCTCCGATGTTGAGCTTGTAATCGACGGCACCCGTCCAGAACTGCAGTCCAAGAGCCGTGGAGATGCCCCCGAGCAGTCCGGCAAAGGAGATGTACGTGAGGATTGACCGCTTGATGCCCATGGCCTTATCGAGACCGTGAACAGGGTACGGTGTGTAAATGTCCCAGTTGCGAAAACCTGCATCGCGCAGCTTTTCGGCGACCTTCATGGTGAGATTCACGTCTGTGATCTCGCCAATGACGCCAACGGGTTTCGTACTCATAAAAGTGCCCTTCGTTCTTCAGTGCAGGAGGTGTGTCAAAAAGGGATCAGTGAGCATCGCCATGATGGTCATGATGATGCGTCGGTTGAGCTCCCGGCAAGATGCTCTTGATCTCAGCAATGGCGATCACCGGAACAAACTTGGCAAACAGCAGAAATAGCGTCAGGAAGATCCCGAACGTGCCGATGAAGATGGAGATCTCAACCCATGTTGGTGAGTAGTAGCCCCATGATGCCGGCAGGAAGTCGTGGTGCAAAGTCGTGGCGATGATCGTGAAACGCTCGAACCACATACCGATGTTAATGAAGATCGAAATGATGAACATCAGCGGGATGTTGCGACGTGCCTTCTTGAACCAGAAGACCTGTGGAGAAACAACGTTGCACGTGAACATTGTCCAGTACGCCCAGGCATAATCACCGAATGCACGGTTGATGAAAATCCACCGTTCCCAGTCGCTGCCAGAGTACCATGCGATGAAGAACTCCAGGATGTACGCATATCCAACCATCATACCCGTTGCGAGCATGATCTTGTTCATGTTTTCAAAGTGCTTCAATGTGATGAACTGCTTCAGATCCAATACTTCGCGGGTGATCACCAGAAGCGTCATCACCATGGCGAAACCGGAGAAGATAGCGCCCGCAACGAAGTACGGAGGGAAGATCGTGGTGTGCCAGCCTGGAAGGATGCCGACGGTAAAGTCGAAGGAAACCACCGAGTGAACCGACAGCACGAGAGGCGTCGAGATGCCGGCCAGGATCATGTATGCGATTTCGTAGTGATGCCAGTTGCGCGTAGAACCTGTCCAACCGAGCGAAAGCACTCCGTAAACCTTCTGGGCGATAGGGCCCTTCACATAATTGCGAAGTGTGGCAAGGTCAGGGATAAGTCCAACGAACCAGAACAGCGCAGACACCGTGAAATAGGTATTCACGGCAAACACGTCCCACATGAGAGGCGATCTGAAGTTTACCCACATGGCCATCTGATTCGGGTATGGGAGAAGCCAATAGAAGAGCCACGGACGTCCCGTATGACTGAGCACCATCGTAAGAGCACAGATCACGGCGAAGATTGTCATGGCTTCCGCTGACCGGTTAATGGCCGTACGCCACTTCTGACGGAAAAGGAACAAGATGGCCGAGATCAGCGTACCGGCGTGACCGATACCGATCCAGAACACGAAGTTCGTGATGTCCCATCCCCAACCGATCGGATTGTTCAAGCCCCATACACCGATACCGGTTGTGATCGTGTAGTACAACGCGAACAGTCCCCACGCAGCCATTGCGCCGGTCACGCTGAGCGTGGCGAGGTACTTTATCGTGATCTTCGACTCCACGATGCTGGCGATGCGCGCAGTTACGTCGCGCATCGTTGGATTACCGAGGACGAGGTCTTCGCGCACCGGCTCTTCACCGTGCGCCATGCCCTTCATTCGCTCTTGTTCCTGGACCACCGTCATGTTTGGTTCCCGTCAGTGAATCGTTCGTTAAATCAGTCGTAGTTGAGTAGTATCAGGCCTTGTCGTTGATGACCTTGGCCAGATAGGTTACCGATGGACGCGTGTTGATCTCGGCAAGAACATGGAAGCTGCGCTCGCTCGCACGGGCGGCAGAAACCTTACTGCTCTTGTCATTGATGTCACCGAAAATGATCGCGCCGGCAGGACATGCTTCCTGACAGGCGGTAATGGCTTCACCGTCCATAACGCGTGCGCGTCCTGCATCACGAGCATGCCACTTGGCTTCATGCAGACGCTGCACGCAGAAGGTGCACTTCTCCATGATACCGCGCATACGGCCCGATACTTCCGGGTTGAACGCAAGATCCAGCGGCTGGCGCTCGTCCTTATAGTTCAGGAAGTTGAAGCGGCGAACCTTGTACGGACAGTTATTCAAGCAATAGCGCGTTCCCACGCAACGGTTGTAGGTCATTTCGTTGAGACCTTCCGGCGAGTGTGTGGTAGCGGCTACCGGACACACGTTTTCGCACGGTGCGTTTTCGCAATGCTGGCACAGCATCGGCTCAAGGAGAGTTGCCGATGGGTCCTGCAATGATCCTGAGTAATACCGGTCAAGACGGATCCAGTGCATTTCGCGGCCGATCAGCACCTGCTCCTTACCAACGACAGGAATATTGTTCTCACTTTGGCAGGCAACCACACAAGACGAGCAGCCCGTACAGGAGCTCATGTCAATGACCATTCCCCAGCGGTGTCCCTTGTACTCGTAGTCACTGACGATGGAAAGGGGCTTGCCAGCCTCGTTCTTGAGGTACTCTGCTTCGAGCGACTCATCAAGCTTCACGAGCTCGCTCAGTGTCAATGCACGAGCAACATTGCGTTCGTTTGGCGTGTCACCAGGTGTTTCGCCCAGCGTGTGATGATTCTGCGTCGTTGCAATACGTACTCGATCACCCGTGACCGTAACGTTCTTTACCTCATGGTAACCGGCACCGCCAACGGTAAAGGCATTGGCTCCAACACCGCTACCGATGGTACCTGCCGACGTGCGGCCATAGCCAAGGGAGACCGCGATCGTGTCATCGGCCATTCCCGGCTGCACCAAAGCTGGTAGCTCAATGCTTCCGCTGGCTGTCGTGATCGAGATGACCTTTTCGTTGGCCTTTGACAGTGCCTTTGGATCTTCGGCTGATGTGGCAAGTCCGAGTCCAACAGCCATTGCCGGACTGATGAGAGCCACATTACCCCACGTGACCTTTGTCACCGGATCAGGAAGTTCCTGGAGCCAACCGTTGTTTGCCAGGCGACCATCGTAAAGCGCACTTGACGGAACAGTCATGAGGACTTTACCGGTCGACACACTTGTCTTGGTCAGCGAAGCAACAGCACCAAGATTCGCCACTGCGTCAGAAGACGGACGAGCTGTTCCGGCAACGGCACCAATCTGAAGTGCATCCGTCCAGTTTGTGCCAGGATAGGTGGTCATCACAGCCGTCTTGACGTAATCCGCATAGCTGGCCGTGGTTGCCATGAATGCAGCATTCACCTTCTTGCCGATGTTCATGAGTGTATCGCACAGTGACGGAATACCGTCGCACAGTGGCGCGATGACCGGCTGCTGAACGCTGACCGTGCCGTCAGGGCTGACTGCCGTGCCCCATGACTCAAGCCAATGAGCTGCCGGGATGCTGACGTCGGAGATCTGCGATGTCTCATCGTCATACAGATTAATTGCTGCGCGGAACTTGACGTCCTTGAGCAACGCATTCTTGAATGAGCGAGACGCCGAGTATTCCGGATTGACATCGAGGAAAATGGCTGCGTGCACATTGCCTGCTTGCATCTGTGATGTGGCATCGGCAATAGTGGCACCCTTCTGTCCGGAGTTTGGAAGCGTTATCGATGGGTCAACGATCTTCCCTGCTCCGACGGAGCCGAGGGCACTGTTGATCGCAATGGCAAGGCCATGAGCGTGGGCCGAAAGATGTGCACCAGCCAGCACAACAGCATTACCGGCACCGGCATTCATCAGTCGCTGTGCGGCAGCGGAAACAGCTGCATTCGACGATGTTGCCCCACCGACCACGCTAGCGTGCAATTCTTCGAGGAACGATTCAACTTGTGACGGAGCAACGCGGTGACGCTTGTCGGCATTCATGCCGGTAGCGGAATACTGCGACTCGACAACCGTCAGATGCGACATCGTTGGATTCGCCTTGGTCGGAGCGCGACGTGATGAAAACCGCGTAGTGTGATACAACGCCGACTTGTCTGCACCAAGGAAGTCCGCATCAACGCTAACAATCACCGACGCCTTCGAAAGGTCTGGAAGGATCTCCGCGTCACGTCCAAAAACGGCAGCGTTGGCCTGAGCAGCGCCGTCATGGCACACAGCTGGGACGCTTACAACCACTGCGCTCGGCACTGCGACGACGAATTCGTTGAGCAGCTGCGAGTATGTAGGCGAGCAATGTTCATCGATGATGAGCGCGGTCTTCTTGCCATTGGCAGCCCCTTCACTGATGGCGGCTGCGATCTTGCTCACGGCAGCGTCATAGGAGGTCTGCTGTCCATTGATCTTCGCACGACGAATGCGATCCGGATCGTACAGTGACAGGAGTGATGCCTGCATTTCTGCATTGGCGGCGCCACGCGGCGCGTTCGGGTGCGAAGCATTTCCGGTTACCTTGATCGGACGTCCTTCACGCGTCTTGACAACAGCGCCATACGCGATGTTGCGATGCGAATAGACCGATGCGTAATAGATCGGCAGTCCCGGGGTGGCGTTTTGTAGCGACTTAACCGATGGCACAAGCTTCTGCTCAGGCCTGCGGCAGGCGGCAGCCGTCAGAGCCATTGAGGCGGAGACGAGCGCCATGAAGCTACGACGGCTAACGGTTGAATCCACCAGGGCTGACGATGTGGTTCCTGGAGCAAACTCTGCTGTCTCTCCGCGACCCTCGGCGAGCTCGTCGATGCTCTTCCACAAAGGGTTGTTCGATGCATGGAGTGAACGGTCGGACATATTCGAACCTTGTTGGGATGTTTCGTTCTTGTTGAGAGTGGGCGGGCTACGTCAGATCAATAGTGACACGACGAGCAATTCTCCGGACCGATGCCGGCCTTCTTCGGATGCGGGATGCCGGCAACCGTTACCGGCGGGACCTTCATTTGGTATCCGCCATACTGCGGAACAGTAAGAGGCTCGAGCTCACCCTTGTCATGCACCTGGGCCTTGATCGGCGTAAAGATGTAGCTGCTGTCAAGCAGGTTCTTCATGTCGTGCACCTTGCCCGTGAACACGCCGGAGATCGGACGGGCGCCAACGACGTTCGCTTCGGGATTGCGGTGACAATCAAGACACCATCCCATGCTAAGGGGCTTGAATTGCGAAACAACACCCATCTCTTCAATAGGACCGTGGCACGATTTACAATCGATCTGCGCGCGAATGTGACGGCTGTGGTTGAAGTGAGCGTAGTCAGGCACCTTATGAATGCGAACCCACTGGATCGGATTGCCAGACTCGTAGGAATCGCGCACCAGCTGAAGCTTTGGCGACTCCGCCTTGACTGCCGTGTGACAGTTCATACACGTCTGCGTCGTTGGAACAGGAGAATGGGCCGACTTCTCCACTCCGGCGTGACAATACTGGCAGTGGATCTGCAGCTGTCCCGCATGAAGCTTGTGCGAGAACGGCACCGGCTGCTCTGGCCGATATCCGACGTCGGCAAAACTGTTCCGGAATCCGAAGTATGCAATGAGGACGAGAACCGCAACGACGCCGCCTGCGACAGCCCCGCCGATCTTGACCCCCATGTCGAACTTGCGTGAAAACATTCGCTTCCCTCAGCTAAAAATGTCGTGCAAATATACCGTTCACCGTGAACCTACATCGCATGATTGTCCACATGAATCACGCGATGGAATTTGGATGTTGTCGAAGTCGTCGTGCGATCATCACGATCGCGACTGTCAGGATCGTGATCGGTACAGCCAGCATCACCATCACCGACAGTGAATATGCGTCCCCTACTGCAGCATTCTGACCGCCCTTGGTGTAACTGTCCTTACAGGCAGGACAGGCCATGAGCGTGCCAACACCTGTCAGCAGAAAGACAGCGATTGAGATAACTACGTTCATGATGCCTTGCCAAACCATTGGTACAACATGAAGTACACAATTACACCGGTCACCGACACATACAGCCAGATCGGCAAGGTGTATCGTACTATTCGTCGATGGGCTTCAACAGACATCGAGAGCCCCCTGCGAATTGAAATGACGGCAAGAACTGGTACTGTGACCGCCAGAGAAACATGCGTGATGAGAATCACCAGGTACACAGCCCTCCAGATACCTTCACCGGGGAATGTGGTGTTGGGGCTACCAGTTGTTGAGTACAAATGCCACTTGTGCAGCAGATAGCAAAGCAGGAAGATGATGGAGATCACAAATGCCGTGATCATCACCATCCGGTGCTGTTCGACCTTCTTTGCCCGAATCAGGCGATACCCAACAACAAGCAGCACCGCCGAAATGGCGTTGAGCGTTGCATTGAGTGCCGGAAGTTGACCGAGGTCCATTATAAAGCCTTTAGAATTCCGCGAAGTTTTTCGACATCAGTCGGATCGGCACTGTCAAAGTACCCACGTACCTGCATAGCCGTGTCGATGAGCACGAAGCGCGTGGAATGCAGATCAGGATTTGTTGGAGAAACCAGTCCGAGATCATTGCTCGAGACTGAGATCATGGAGTCGAGCGGAAGATTCACAAATGCCCATGTACTTCTCTGCGCTCCATACCGCCCCGCATACTCATGCAGAACGCTTGGCGTATCGAACTCCGGATCAGACGTTAGCGAGACAAATGACACCTTGCCCGAAAACTCACGATAGACGCCAGAGAGGACACTGTTGAGGGCCGGACACACCGAGCCGCAACGGCTGAAGAAGAATGATGCAAGCCATGCACGCCCCTTCATTGCTTCGGCAGTGAACGTGGCACTGTCTTGGTCGATACCTTTGAACGACGAGACCACTCGCAGCACGGGAAGGGTATCCCAGGGTGAACGCGCTTCCGCAGTGTCCTTTGTCTCCGTCCTACATGACAACGACATCAGCAAAACGCCGAGAAGGGATGCTAAGATTGTGCCTGAGCGAAGAAGCATGATTCCTGTACGATCAGTGTCCGCCGTGCCCAGCGCCGTGATGCTCACCAGGATGCTTCTGCTCATTCACAGTGCGCGTGACCTTATTGTTCGATGGTGCCTGACCGAACTCGAGATTCAGTCCGAACGTCATCACGAAGAACAGGAACACCGGCACGTACACGAAGAAGCGCAGGAATGGGTTGTCGAACTTGAGGTGCATGAAGATGTACATCACGCAGATCACCTT
>JBJTEQ010000003.1:0-11677 GCA_046092945.1 Kapaibacterium sp. (SeqCode) | reverse complement strand
CCCTCGTCATTCACAATTGCGTTCACTCGGCGCTTACGCCTCTCGCAAAAACAACCCCGTGCTTGCTCGGCGCTGACGCCCCTCGTCATTCACAATTGCGTTCACTCGGCGCTTACGCCCCTCGTCATTCACAATTGCGTTCACTCGGCGCTTACGCCTCGGGACGGCGCCGAGGGTACATGGCGTGGCGCGCACCGCACCACCATGCCCCTCGGCGTGCCCGAGGTGTAAGAGTCGAGGTCTTAGAGGGGATTACAGGGTCTTGATGACCAAGTAGTTGACCGCACCTGTGTACTTGGCAGAAAAAGTAACTTTAAAGCTACCAGGCGTGCCATCCGAACGATCTGTAACTGTTCCGACGACTGCTGTGCCTGCGGCAGTCTGAAGCGTAACGATAATCGCATCACTTGAAAGTAGAACCGGAACTGCGATTGCTGCAGTTGCCGTCTGGTCAGTAAGCGTGCCGGTGTTGCCAGCAAGGCGGATACCAATTGCATTGTTGAGGTTCTGCCATTGTGGCGTCGCACCAGGACCTTGCGAAACAAGAACGTTTCCGCTTGAACCTTCTGTTGTACCGGCGATGAGTGGGCTGTTCGCACCAGACAGCGTGAGCTTTCCGGTTACAGCTGTTCCGCCATCGGTGTTGCCGATGTTAGTTGCAGCCGTGCCAGTGTTGTTGATGTTCGTGACACCCACAATTGTGGTCGCACCCGTTACTGATGTTGCACCGGTGATGTTTGTCGCTGCCGTGACATTCGCTGTAGTAGCGGCAACAGTCAGCGTTGTTGCAGTTACGTTCGCAGCCGCTCCTGTGCTACCGATCGATGTGATCGATGTGCTTGCACCCGTGTTGATATTGGTAGTACCAACAACTGTGGTCGTACCTGTCACACTTGTTGCACCGGTAATGTTTGTTGCACCGGTAATGTTTGTTGCACCAGTGATGTTCGCTGCTGTTGCTGCAGTAACAGAGAAGGTGCTCGCATTGATCGTCGTGGTTGCGTCTGTCGTACCGATAGTGGTTGTGGCGCTTCCAGATGCATTGACCTGAGTAGTTCCAACTACCGTCGTAGCACCAGAAACGTTCGTTGTTCCGTCAATGGCCGTAGTGTGTCCAGCCGCGCGACCGATGGTTGTTGTTGAGCCACCGTCCGATGTACCGTTGACAGTGACATTTCCATTTGATGCAACGTTGATACGAGTGAGCCCTGTCAATCCAGTGACGATGTTGATGCTACCACCAGCAGTCGTCGTACCAAGGGTACCGGCACCGGCAATGGCATTACCAGCAAGCGACCAGTTTGGGTTGTCGGCACCGTTAGGGTCAACCCACTGGATTTCACCGGCAGTGTTGTTCCACCGTGGAACGGTCAGCGTCGCCGATGGTGTGTTCGTATAGGCCAAAGCGCCTGTTCCGGAATTCGCAATGTACAGGAACGAACCAGCGCCACCGATTGCGCCAGGATAGGACAATGTGTATGCTGAACCTTCGGAGCTAGCCTTCAGAATCAAGGAGCCAGAGGCAGCCCCCTGCAACTTGAGTTCCCGGGTTTCCACCGGCAACTGAGCGAAAGCGACTTGCGGTACAAGTGCGAGTACCGCAACAAGAATGATGGCGCTCTTCATGAGTGCCGTTGTCGAAATGCGCATGTGCGCCTCCCAAAAAAGTGAAATGAGAAAGAATGAAATGTGAATTGACAGTCGTCAATAGTGTTCGTGATCATAGGTTTATCACCATCCAGCTGATGCTGGCACCGGGCGGAAGGCCGCCGGCGAACTTGACGCGGAAGCTCTTTCCGGTGCGGTTAGTAACCGTGTAGGCCGTGGTGCTGTTTTCGCTTTCCATCGTAACGATGATGCGCGCCGTTGGCTTAAGGTCGGGGAAAGATACCGGCGTTGCGGTGGTGATGTCGAAGTCTGGTGTTTCGTAAATGTATTTGGTATTGCCGTTCGTAAAGCGACCGCTGGCGATGGGTGTTGGTGCCACCGGCGGGTCCAGAGAGATCACCATCTGGTTGTTGGTGTTCTGCTCCACCTTGATGCCCGCACCACCGGTGATGGTGGTTACGCGCGGGGCGCTCCCTGTGCGACCCATCACCACCTGACGGTCTCCGAGGGAGTCGGAGGTGACGAGCTTGCCGACAGAGTCGCTCAGCATCACGCGGTTGGGCTTAAAGCCCTCCGGGAAGCGAGGGACCTTTACGGTGGTGACGCTGGTGATACGTCCGTCGCGGTCGATGGTGTACTGCGGAATGGAGATCGAGTCCTTCGAGAAGCTCACCGCATTCGGCTGGTTCTTTGCGTCGGAGGTGGAGAGATACTTCTTCGTGATCGACGAGTCCTTGAGCGACACTTCGATAATGGTCTTTTCATCGCCTGTTGTGGGATCGGTAACCTTGCGCTTTTTCACGTCGATCACGGCCTGATCGCCCGAGACCAGATCGATCATATCCAGCAGACGCGATGCGTCGATCACGATCTCGTTCTGGTTCGCATCCTCTACCACCGTGATGCCCGAGCCGGCCTTGATATTGATATTGCCCTGGAGCTTATTGATGCTCAGCACCGCCCCGGTAGCATCGGCTGACAAGCCCCCTGCCACAACGGCGCTCTGGGCTACGAATGCGTATGGCGCAGTGGTGAGCTGCGTGCGCTTGCTGAAGGGCAGAGCATCCGGCGCCTTGATATCCAGCCAGAGCTGCTTGGTAAAGTCGACATCATCGAGCGGATCGATCTCACCGATGATCATGTTGAAGACGCCCTTGACGATGACCACCGGCATGGTGGTGGCGTACACCTTGGTACCGCCGGACTCGGCATCGTAGAGCTCAAAGGTCACGTTGAACGTACCGTCCTGATACAGCGTACCATCCTTGCGCAGGAGCAAGCCCTGGAAGGACAGGCGCATGGGGATCTTCTGTCCCTGCGCAGCCACGTCAACAGCAGCGCCGAGCAGCAGAAGTGCGGCCGTGGCAACGGCCCAGAGAATACGGTATGGTCGCATGGCTGACACTTACCGCACCCTCATGATCTTGGCAGAATAGCCTACGCGCTGCGAACTGCCCGGGAGCTGACCCAATAGACGCACGATATAGGTTCCGCTGGCAACGTCGTTGCCGCTTGGGTCGGTACCGTTCCAGACAAACACATAGGCGTCATCGTCCTCAGACTCCACCGAGAGCTTGCCCAGGTCACGTCCGTCAAGCGCAAACGCATAGGCTTCGATGCTCTCGAATACGCCGCGCGGCACGCGCAGGCGGACAACGTCACGGAAGGGGTTGGGCCAGGCATAGACCGTTGGACCCGGGGTTACCGGATTTCCGTCATCCGGCACGGAGAGGATAACATCGATGCGGAGCCAGAAGCCGAGGTAGCGGTAGAGATCAACGAGCGTATCCGACTTTGCTTCCCGACCAGAGAAGGGGGCGTCGGCAATCGTCCGCGTCTGGTTAATGTCGATCGACAGCATCCCAAGCGTAGAGTACATAAACAGCGTGTCGCCCGTTCCGAGCGATCCGTCGCCGCTGGTAACAACCTGCGACCGTGGGCGGATGCTGTCCACCTCCACCGTGTCGCCGTTGTTGTTAACGACCTTGACCTTTTCGCGGTAATTCGAGACGATGCTCCCGTACACTTGGAACACGCGCTGCACCGGCGGTGTAAACTGCGAAGGCAGTACCGTTGGATTGGGTGGATCTGTCGTGTCAACCTGCGCGAGCGCGGTCAGGGATAACCCTGCCAGCGCCAGCACGTGGGTGCCGAACACCACGATGAAGCGATGCGGTGCCATAGGTGCGATAGGCCGCCGTGATCGTGTGAAATGTGCCGTCAGAAGCACGTCAACTGACCGGTACTTATTTTCCCCCCCGGGATCGCAAAATTCGGTAAAAATGTCGTACTAAAGGGTCATTGTGAAAAAAAAAACATCGTTGTAACCATCAGTGGGATTTTGAGATACACAGAGTTGCCGAAAACACATTTTTCCCAGCTACGGGGCTATCTTTGCCCCAATATTCCCGAGAAATCGGTGTTCATTGTTCCAGATACCGGCGTAGGTCGATCATGAGACGCTTTCTTACCATCGCCGCCCTTGTCATCTTGGCCTCCGCAGGTGCTGCTGCACAGCAACTCATTGATGCCTTTGAGGTTGTGAACCGCAGTACCGGGGCCCAGGCCATCCTCATCGACTCCTTTGCCATTGTCCGGCGCGATGCCAAGCCCGCCTTTGACCCACGTCAGCTCCGGCTTCGGCGCTGCGACACCAAGGCGGAGGTACCGTTCTACCTTGAACCCTGGCCGCAGGGGGCAGACAGCGTCATGTGCTGGGTACGCCTGGAAAATGTTCCGGGAGAAGACACCACGATCATCCTTGTGGAGCTGGATCCGGCGCTGACCGTTTCGAGATCTAACGGTAGTGCAGTTTTTCTGAATTTTCGTGACAGTTCATCCGTCCCCGCAGCCGGACCCAACGGTCCGTGGGCCCTGGGCAGCGGCGCAAAACCCGATTTTGGCAGGGGGCTCTACATCGATGCCCGCATCACGGCCCGGGCCGCCACAGGAGGATACCTGTGCTACTTCGGGGCTGATGCGACCGGTACGAATGGGTATGTGATCAAGCACGAAGCCCGAACTGGGAACACCGATCCCGACCACCTGCGCATCAATGGAGGGGGTGCAACGCCCCTTTCCAGTGGAACAGACCCGGCGACGTATGTGTGGAACGTCGGCGAAACGGTGCGCTACAACGTCCTGGTAACGGGAACAACGAACTCCGTGTACCGATTCAGCGAGAAGGTCGCCACCCGGCGTCACCGTGCGATTGCAACGCGCGATGCTGGATTAGAGTGGACGATGTTCGGCGTGGCCTCCATGGCGGCCGCGCCGCAGGATCTCAACGTTTCGTTTATCCGCTCGCGTCCGGTGTACAACCTGCGTCCGCGCACCACACGTAAGGGTGCGGCCATCGCTTCTACCCCGTCCGACGCCGTCATCTGTAATGGCACGTCGATCAAGCTGTCCAGTCCCGGTGTCAACTGGAAAACAATCAAGTGGTCCAGTGGCGAAACCACACCAACCATTACTGTCACTGCCCCCGGCAGTTACTATGCCGACCTCTCAGACGGTTCGGGATGCACGGTCCGTACGCAGGCCTTTAGCGTAAACGCCGGATCAAAGCCCGAGGCCGGCAACGACACCACCATTACCCTTTGCCTTGGACGCACCGAGACACTGAAGGTAAAGCCCGGCTATGCCTCCTATGCATGGTACCTCTCATGGGCACTGAAGCGCACGACACTGCCGTTCACGGGTCCAACAGCCGACATTGATTCTGCCGATGTGTACCGATGCATTGCCCGCTCGGCAGACGGATGTCCGGATACGGTAACCTTCTTTGTCAACCGGGTGTACGATACCACCGCCAAGATCACCTATCCATTTCTCAACCCGACGCTGTGCGAGGGAGACTCGCTGACGCTGCGGGCATTCCCTCCGGGGGCATCAGAGTTCCAGTGGGCACGCAACGGTGTGCCCCTTGCCGAAAAAACAGACAGGCTTATCGTGCGGGACTCCGGCACCTACTCGGTGCTGGTGCGCATCGGCAACAACGTCAATGGCTGTCTCTCGCTGGCTACCATCAAGGTTGGCAAAGCGCAGAAGGGTGTGCTGCAGTTACAACCGAAGTTTACTGTTTGTCAGGGCGATTCGGCCATTATCGACGTCGTGGGCTTCCCGCAGGCAGAGTGGTGGCGTCTGCAAGGGGGCAAGCAGATCCAGATCCTGGGCACCGGAACACGCTTCATTGCCAAGACGGCCGATACGCTTCTGTGCATTGCATCGGTCAACGGCGCCTGCGCCGACTCGGCGATAACAATCGTTGAAACTCGTGCCGCACCGCCAATTACGCTCCGTGTGCTCGAGAACCGCAAGACAATGTGTCGCGGAGAGCTTCTGACCCTGGTATCAACCACCTCCGGCTTCCCGTGCCGCTGGCGCAAGGGCAAGGATCCGTTACCGGAGAAGAATGACTCAACGACAATCCAGATCGATGATGCCGGCACGTATTACCTGACCGTGGATTATGGCAATTCCTGCGCGAGAACCGATTCGGTGACCATCAACAATGGCCTTGAACCACCGGATCTCGAGGCCCTTGATGGCGTGGCGATCTGTCCGGGCGCAACCACGCGACTGACCACGAAGGGCAAGTTCACCACGTATCGCTGGAGCACCGGTGAGACCACCGACACCATCGTAGTGAACAAGACCGGTACCTACAGCGTTGAGGTTACCCTGTTCGGCTGTGTCTCCACAAGTCAGATCGTTATCGAAGAAGCAAGTCCCACTGGTCCGGGTCTTGCCTTCCGCGACTCAACGATGATCTGCGCAGCGTCACAGTATGCATGGTTGGTGTTCACCAATCCGCAGGCTGTGCCGCGGATCTACAACGTTACCGTCCTGGACTCCACTACGTTTGCATCAAGCACCCGTCGTTTGGTCGTTGGCGCCAAGGACACCGGCTCTGTCGGCTTCCGCTATATCAGCGGCGATCCGCCGTCGCGCTTCAGTGCGTTCCGCGTGCGACTCAGTGATGACTGTAAGTGGGAACGCGAACTCTCGTTCACGGTGGAGAATCGCGCTAAGACGGTCCCACTGGATATCGTGATGAGTACGCCGCCGAATGCGATCAAGTCGGGCGACAATTTTGTGATGCGTCTCGCGGGATCCTCCCGCGCCGGCCTGCCGGACTTTACCCGACGCGATACGCTTTGGATCGAGACAGCACTGCCCCCTGACCTCTTTGAGATCACCTCGGCCAAGGCGGCCTGCGGAGATCAGCTGACGAAGGTTAATGATAAAGCTGGACGCGTGCGTTTCTGCCTTACCGATTGTGCAACGGCTTCGGCTGACCCGCTTGTGGAGCAGGCGCTTTCGGCGCTGGTGGGCGAAACGCTGCAGGGCTTTATCGAAGTTGATTCGATCTACTCAACCAGTCCATGCATCACCGCGCCAATGTCAGCGCGTCGGGTGGATGTCACACTTGTGCCCTATGGCTGCGAGATCACAACCATTACACGCACCACAACGCTCATCATGGGCATCGGCAGCGTCGATAACGGCACGGTTACCGCCGTCATCACCCGCTCGAATGGTCCGGTTACCGTGCGC
Organism: Kapaibacterium sp. (SeqCode); assembly: GCA_046092945.1. Lineage (GTDB taxonomy): Bacteria > Bacteroidota > Ignavibacteria > Kapaibacteriales > Kapaibacteriaceae > UBA10438. Next base: position 4,510 of record JBJTEQ010000003.1, on the reverse strand, counting down.
GCCGTTGACGTACTCGGACGCATCCTCGACAGCGTGATCGTTCCGCAGGGGGCTGACCCACGCACCTGCCGACTCGACACCCGCGGCGAACCGCTGGTGTACATCTCCGCCTTCGATGCCTCGTCGATGGTTACTCTGCCCGTTGCCGGAGGAGCACGATGATCCAGTCTCTCCGCCATCGCTCACTCACGCTTATCATGCTGCTTGGTATCGCCACAGCGATGCAGGCACAACGGTTCGACCCCGATGAGGTGTGGAACCTTCAGCCCCCTACCGACACAACATTCCGGAACATCTATCTGCTGCCGCAATTCGGAACGGGGCTCCACCTTACATCAGGCCTCGAATGCCTTGATGGTGGAGGATGCACGCCGTTCACCGGTGGAAGTGGCTCGGTGATGAACATTGGCTTCGGTATCGACCAAGTACTGAGCTCCAGCTGGACCGGAGTGGCCATGGTGTCGATGAACATATGGGATGTGACCATGACCACCACCGACGGGGCCGCGCGCGTGCGCATGCCCGACGGGAGCATCACGAACATGGTACGCGAGCTGACGATGAAGGCCAACGGAACCACTATCGGCGTAAGCGTTGGTGCGCTCTTCCGTTCGGGTGCGTTTATGTTCACGGCAGCACCCCTTGTTGACATTGCGATGGGTCCACGCTGGTCGCAGTCCGGCACAATCCTCTCCCCTGCCGGCGTTGCCTACCCCGATGGTTCAACCTCGGCGGTGATCATCCCCGACGTAGCCATCCCGAATGCCGCACCGGTGCGCGTGGGTCTGCTCGGCACAGCGGGCTACGAGGTTGTGCTCAGCGAGAAGTTCAGCATCGTTCCAACACTGGCCGTACAGTATCTGCCTACGCCCATCCGCAGCGGTGCGTCGTGGTCGGACCTGCGCATTACAGGGGGCGTGGCACTGCGTATGGAAGCCAACGATCTGCCAGATACGGTAGAGCGCATTCGCATCTATCAGAAGATCGACACCGTGAAGATCACCCGCGATGGAGACCGTTCCATAACGAAGTTGATCGAAGGTATTCCGGCGATCACCTCGGACACTGTTCGCAAGGGGCTCCTGCATCAGATCACCTCGCATGTGCAGCGCACCGATACGCTGCTCACGCTCGAGGTGAAGTACACCGAGCGCATTGCCGAGGAACGTCGCGCAGAACAGGTAAAGATCGAGACCGAACGCAAGATCGCCGAGGTCAAGGCCAAGGAAGAAGCCAAGCGCGATGCAGAGGCACGGACCGCCGAAGAAAAGATCGCCCGGGCTAAGGCAGCCGAAGCAAAACGTCCGAAGCCCAAGATCAGCATCGGCGGAAAGACCCTTCCGCTGAAGGCCAGAGTCAAGAACTCAACGACAGATGGCAGTGCTGGTGCAGAAACCAGTACTGATGAGCCCCTTACCCGCACAATATACGTGACCGTACTCGGCGACACCGTTGACCTACTCAATCGTGACGTGGCGAACCAGCTCGCCATCAAGCTGACGTCCGAACGTCAGGAGCTGACGTTCATGATCCTGCCATCGGTCTTCTTCGACTCTGCATCCTCCGAGCTTTCGGAACGGTATCGTCGCCTTAGCAGCACGAAGGATTACAAGCCGGGCGAGAACATGACTGATCAGCATCAGGTGAATCTCGACATCCTCAACATCTTTGCGTATCGCATCCGTAACGCCTCGCAGACGCTGATCATTCGTGGCTATGCCGATCCGACGTCAGAAGCGGCATCATGTGATATTGCACATAGCCGTGCAGAGTCCATTGCCCGCTACCTCACCGATGTGTGGCAGATTCCATCGGGGAAGATCCGTGTTGAAGTTGGTGACGGATCGTGCGCGCCAAATCCGGCAAGCTCCGGGTCCACCCTACGTGGACGTCAGGAAAACCGTCGCGTAGAGTTCCTGTCGGACGACTACGATTACTTCATGCCGGTGCAGGACCAGAAGGTGTTCCTCAAACCGGAATGGGACTTCTCCCGTGCCGACATCGACTTTGACGACACTCTCGACCCTGTCCGCCAATGGTCAACAACATTCACGCAGGGCAAGCGCACGTTCGCTGTGAACGAGGGCACCGGACGTTTCGACAAGAGTTCTGTGGTCATCAGCGACAGTGTGCTTTCAACGCTCTCTGCCGACTCAGTTCTCATCCGAATGAAGGTCATCACCGAAAGCGGTGAAGAGCTCGAAGCGGCACTACTTATCGGTGTTGGTCAGGTACAGAAGGATCTCAAGTTCTCCAGCCTCTCACTTGCTATGTTTGCCGTTCGAAGCACCGAGCTTGGCAAGCGCGACCTTGAACTGCTGAAGTCCTTTGCCAAACGTCTCGATCCAGGCGATCGCGTTGCCGTCCTCGGATACACGGATGACCTTGGTAACGCCGCCACAAATCAGCAGCTCGCCGCTGGCCGTGCCCAGTCCGTTGCCGAACGTCTGCGGGCGCTACGCCCCGACTGCGTAATCACCCGTGTGGAAGGCCTTGCCAACACGCGCTATGCACTGGGCGTTACGTCCTACAACACTCCCGAGCAACGCTTCATGAGCCGTACCGTGCAGCTGGTGCTGGAGAAGCAGTGAGCGAAGCGCGGGCGCTGGTAGGTAGCAATGAAAAGACACAAAGGAAGCGGTCCCTCGTCGCTGCGCTCCTCGGGATGACGCTTGTGCAACGCACAATTACAGAGTTATAGATGTACGGAATTACGGGGGCACATTTGTCATTCCGTAATCGGTCATTTCGTAATTGCGCGAAGTGCGCGCTGCGTCAACCTGAGGAGCCGAAGGCGACGAAGGACCTCTCCTTTGTGTCTTCTCATCGCTCCTTAAATGCGCAATGCGCGAAGCGCCGACGTTTTCGTTTTCCCACGGCTAAAGCCGTGGGCTAATGTGCGGATCGTCATCCCTAGCATAGCGAGGATCCATCTTCGTCATTCCGAGCGTAGGGTCGCAGCATGCTGCGACCCTACCTTCGGATGATTCATATATCGAGGCAGGAATCCATCCTGTATGAGCGACCTTACGTGGTCGCCCGTAATCGTCGGTGTGGTTGCCAATTGATAAATCTCGTCCGATGATTACGCGTACCCGCATCGCGTGCTAGTGTTTTCCCACGTACCCCGGGCCAAGGCCCGGGGCTAATATTGATCGTTTACACCTCACACCTGCGCGAAGCGCCGTGGGACACGGAGTGTTATCTCTTCAACCTCACACCCGAAACCTAAAACCTCAAACCTGCGCGAAGCGCCGGCGTCATCCTGAGGAGCCGAAGGCGACGAGGGACCTTATGCGCTGCGCGCAATTACAGAATTACAGAGGTACGGAATTACGGGGGCACATTTGTCATTCCGTAATCGGTCATTTCGTAATTGTGCGAAGCACCAGCGTCATCCCGAGGAGCGCAGCGACGAAGGACCTTATGCGCTGCGCGCAATTACAGAGTTACGGAGTTACAGAATTACCTCCAGTAACTCCGTCATTTCGTAAGTGCGCGAAGCGCGGGCGTCATCCCGAGGAGTTCAGCGACGAGGGCCCTCGTGCGCTACCCGCAGCGAATCGCCCGATCGTTGGAGCATCAGGAAATGAAAGGGGCTTATGGTGCGCATGCTGCGAGCGGGCCCAGCATGGGGGTGACGTAGCTCGTCATCGGCCATGAGTTTGTGGCGTGGGGCGCCCCCTCCTCCGGCTACGATGAAGGTGCGGCCCTGCACCTCAAAACGTTCGTACGCGTGGCTGTGACCGGAGAGCCAGAGTCGCGCTTTGGAGTGCCGCAGAAATGCCGGCACGTAAACATCCTGTACATGGCGGTTATCGCTTACGTTCATCGAATTCGTAAACGGCGGGTGGTGTCCGCACACCACAACACAGCGTGTGCCCGGATCGGTCTGGAGGGCCTGCATGGTAGAGTCATACCATCGATGCTGATCGTGCTGCATCACATCGGTGATGCGTTTGTGGTTGGTGTTGATCATCACAAAGGTTATCGAATCAAGCGTCACCGTGTACCATGTGCGATTGACTCCCGGGAAACGTCGACGCACGTTCATCTCTGCTGCGCGACTGCTTCGGAGGTACTCGTGATTGCCGTAGATCGGAAAACACGGAATGCGTGCATCCGCTACCGGCCTCATCAGCCCGTCGTAGAAGGCCCAATCGTCATCATCAGCCCCATCGAACACCATGTCGCCCAGGATCACCAGCGCATCCGGCTTCTGACGAACGATCGACTCCACCACATGTTGATGAGCCCCCTTCCGCTCGCGCCATATCTCGTAACGACTCGTGCGCTGCTGATCTCCCACCACCGCAATGCGCAGCCCCGTCCCCTGCGGAAGCGCTGTAGTGAACTTCACCGGTAAGGGGCGAACTCCTGCGCAGGAAGCGAGGAGGAGGAGAGTTAATGACCAATGACGGATGACCGATGACGGATGACCAATGACGGATGACCGATGACGGATGACAAGTGACGGATGACCGATGACGGATGACCGATGACGGATGAC
>JBJTEQ010000002.1:0-6945 GCA_046092945.1 Kapaibacterium sp. (SeqCode) | reverse complement strand
GTATTGAACAATCAATCGGCGTCGCGATCACCACGGTGGTTGCGACGCTTTCTGTTTGGGGTCAGACCTACGGCGGCGTGACAATAGGGAGCACCCTTGTCGGTGCATCACGGTCTGACGTCTCGGCCTATGGCGAGCCCTCGCGCATGGTGTATGGCCTGAGGTTCGTCGTGCCCGCACGTCGGGGCATGGAGCTTGCCGCCTCTCTCGGCTATCGACAGGAGGAAGGGGGATTTGTGTCCTCCTTCACCCGAAGCGCCGCGCGCCCGCCCTCGGGTCACATCAACGTGGTTGAAAATCCAACTGGCGGACCGGTAGTGGTTTCATCGCTCACAACCACAGCTGTGGAAATGAACGCGGTCCTACGCATACCAGTTGCCCGTATGGACAGCTCGGGCTCGTACGCCGGGGTGCAGTTGGGTGTTCTGGCTGACTATCTGCTCTCGGCAAACCAGGAGGATGATTACACGGGCGTCCTTCCCGGTGACAGAGGGCAGATCCCGGACAGGGTATCAACGTCCTACAATGCACAGATCGGTGGCGGTGCCATCCTCGGTGGCATCATGGTTCTGAACGCCGGCATTGGTCGGCTGGTCATCGATGTGGCTTACATGCTACGTCAGCCGGAGTCTTTGCCAGTGCCTATGCCACGCCTTGGCGGACCCAAGGAGCAGTATGTTGGATGGCTTGTGGGCAGCGGGATGCGATTCTCTGCGGGCTTTGAAGTACCCTTCTGAACTCGACGTTAGATCGACAGGTGAGATCCGACTTCGAGGGTCTGCTTGACAGGAATTCCGAAGTAGCGTGCCGGAGTACGCGAGTTGCGATGGAGGAACACAAACACCTCTTTGCGCCAGCGTGCCATGCCCTCACTGTCTTGCACTGTTAGCGTCTCGTGACCGAGAACAAAGATCACGTCGGTGAAGTCCACGAGAATGCCCTCAACGGGGAATGACTTGATATCATCCTGCAGAGTGAGCTGGTCCATAAAGCCGTAGTTGAGGATCACCTGCCAAACTCCTTGACGCACCTCTTCAAATTCGATTCGCTTCTTGACGTCGATGCGTGCAAGCTTCTGTACGTTCACCGTGAGAAGGATCACGTCTTCGTGATGCACCCGGTTATACTTCAGGTTGTTCATCATTGCCGGTGGTGCTACGCCCCCTGACCCGGTCATGTAGATTGCCGTGCCCGGTACAATGGTATAGCGATCGATATCTTCATTGATGACATCAACAAGGGGCTTGCTGCGTTGCCTAATTCGCGTCTGGAGTAGCTGCCGTCCTTTATACCATGTGATCATGACAAGAAAGGTGAGTACTGCCATGGTAAACGGCACGTAGCCACCATCAAAAAACTTCAACCAGTTTGCGTAGGCGAATGACATGTCCAAAAGGAGAAAAACCCCGGTTATCATCGTTGCCAGGGTGGCGTTCCAGCCCAGGACTTTCCGCATAGCCATCCAGCCAAGAATGGTGGTGGTGACCATGGTTGAAACGACCGCTATTCCATATGCTGAGGCAAGAGCACCAGAAGTTTTGAAAGAGAGAACAAGAACAACGCAACTGATAAAGAGCGCCCAGTTAACTGTTGGCATGTAGATCTGTCCGCGCTCTTCACTGGAGGTGTGAGTGACTTTGAGTCGCGGTAGATAGCCCAGCTGGGTTGCCTGCCACGTGAGAGAATAGGCACCCGAGATAACGGCCTGCGATGCGATGATCGCAGCAAAAGCAGACATGAACACCAGCGGAATCACGGCCCATGACGGCACCATATGAAAAAAGGGGCTTTCGATGGTCGACCGGATGTGACCCTCGCGGAGAAGAAGAGCCCCCTGGCCGAAGTACTGCAGAACCAGCGCAGGGTATGCAACAAAGAACCAGCCCCGCATGATCGGTTTGCGACCAAAGTGCCCCATGTCGGTATAAAGTGACTCACCGCCAGTTACCACAAGAAAGACGCTTCCGAGAACAACCATGCTGGCAATGCCATGGAGCTGGAAAAACTCAATGGCGTGATTGGGATTTAGAGCGTGGAATACATCTGGTGTGGCGATAGCATTCGCAAGACCGATGCCGCCAATCACGATGAACCAGAGAACCATGAACGGTCCAAACACCTGTCCCACGCCACCTGTACCGTATTTCTGTATGCTGAAGATTCCGAGAAGAATTGCGAGCGTAAGCGGCACGACAAACCGATCCATACCGGGGGCCGCCACTCGCAGACCTTCCACGGCAGAGAGAACCGAGATAGCTGGTGTAATGATACCGTCGCCATACAGCATCGCCGCGCCAAACAGACCAAGGGCTACGACAAGTGCCAGTCGTGCAGGTGAATTGGGCTGCTTTAGGATCAACTGCATCAGCGCCATAACGCCACCTTCGCCTTCGTTGTCGAAGCGAAGGATAACGGTGAGGTACTTCCCGCAAATGATGATGGTCAGCGCCCAGAAGATCAGCGAAAGGATGCCGAGCACTTCGGGTCTGCCAGGTGTGAGCCCATAGTGCGGAGAGAAACATTCTTTGAGTGCATACAGGGGGCTGGTGCCGATGTCACCATACACCACGCCGATAGCGGCGATGGTCAGAGCAAGGAGCTTATTGCCGCTCGGGGCGGCATGCCCGCTCTTGGTTTCGTTGTCCATGGTGGACGCTTCCAAGTTGGAAAAATCAGGGTCCCCTTCGATAGGAGCCTCCAAACTTACGGTCCAAGGGCACTCATTCCGTAGTTTCGTTGTTCTGACGTTGCAACGAATAATAACCCAACGGCTATCACCATGTCCTTCCAGCATCCGGATTATTACAATATCGACGACCTCTTGACCGAGGAAGAGAAGCTCGTTCGCCAGACCGTGCGCGACTTCGTCGACAACGAAGTACTGCCGATCATTGAGCACAGCGCTCGTGAAGGCGTTTTCCCGCAGCACCTCGTGAAGAAAATGGCCGAGATCGGCCTGTTTGGCATCACTCTCCCGCAGGAATACGGTTGCGCCGGACTCAACAGCACGTGTTATGGTCTTGCCATGCAGGAGCTTGAGCGCGGTGACTCGGGCATCCGGTCCTTTGCCTCGGTGCAGAGCTCGCTCGTGATGTACCCGATCTATTCGTTTGGATCCGAGGAGCAGCGCCGGAAGTGGCTGCCACGTCTGGCCGCCGGCGATGCGATTGGCTGCTTTGGACTTACCGAACCCGATGCCGGCTCGAATCCTGCATCGATGTCCACCAACGCGAAGAAGGTGGAAGGGGGCTTCATCCTGAACGGCGCCAAGATGTGGATCACCAATGGAACGCTTGCCGATGTGGCAGTCGTATGGGCCAAGCTCGATGGCGTTGTCCGCGGCTTCCTTGTCGAAAAGGGTATGGCCGGTTTTACCGCCCCGGAAATGAAGGGTAAGCATTCGCTTCGCGCGTCCGTCACATCGGAGCTTGTGTTCCAGGATGTGTTCATCCCCGATGAGAACATCCTTCCGGGCGTGGAAGGCCTGAAAGGCCCCCTCTCATGTCTTACCCAGGCACGGTACGGAATCTCGTGGGGAGTGGTCGGCGCGGCTATGGCGTGCTATGACTCCTCGCTCAATTACGCAAAAACACGCATCGCATTTGGAAAGCCAATCGGCGGATTCCAGATGATCCAGGAGCGTCTTGTTCTTATGCTGAATGAGATCACCAAGGCACAGCTGCTCTGCTGGCGGTTAGGTCGCATCAAGGATGCCGGACAGCTGCGTCCGCAGCAAGTATCGCTGGCAAAGCGCAATAACTGCGAGATGGCCCTGAACATTGCCCGTATGAGCCGTGAGATTCACGGGGCGAATGGCATCCTCGATGAATACCCTGTGATGCGTCATGCGGCCAACCTCGAATCGGTGAAGACCTATGAGGGAACGCATGAAATGCACACCCTTATTCTGGGTCAGGACATCACCGGATTGAACGCCTTTTCGTAGGTGGGTGGGGAAAAGTTCCCTATATTTGCAATCGATTTCGAAGGGTGGGCGATGTCGCCCACTTTTCATTTGTGGTCATGTGTTTGCAAACAACCTGCGGAGTTCTATGAAGGAAACCCTTCCGGAGAGGATCCGGACGGCCATCGCCGAAGCGTGCGATGATGCCGGGGTTTCACTTATTGACGTCGTGGTGCGCGGGCAGGCACGTCAGCTGGTGCTTGATGTTTTCATCGATGCTGTCGATGGCGTCACGCACGAGCACTGTCGCTTGGTCAGTCGTGGCATTGATGAACGGCTGGCAGAGGACGAGTTTGCCGGCCGCCTACGGGCGGTCGATGTGTCTTCGCCGGGGGCTGAGACTCCAGTGAAGTTTCTATGGCAGTTGCAAAAGCATGTTGGGCGAACAGTTCGCGTGAAACGAAAGGACGGCGTTGTTATCGACGGAGTTCTTACTCGTGTCGATGACAGCGGACTGGATGTTCAACCAAAACAATCGAAGAAGGAGCCCTCGCCCCTTGTCAGCATGGGTGCTGACGATGTGGAAGAGGCAATGGTCCGGATCACGTTTTAAGGAACAGGCTCAGCCTGTTCGTCATGGAGTCGAAAGACATGGCACGTCGAAAAGTCAAACAGCAGGTCGACAACAAGAAGCTCATCATCGAGGCCTTCAATGAGATGGCCCGGGAGAAGAGTATTGATCGTGACCTCCTGCAGGGTATCGTCGAAGAAACACTCTCGGCGATGGTCCGCAAGAAGTATGGTCTCGAGTCGAACTTCGATATCATCGTGAACATGGAAAAGGGCGACATCGAGATCTACCTCATGCGGGAGATCGTCGAAGAAGTCGAGAACCCTGAACTGCAGATCTCTGCCGAGGAAGTTCGCGAAGCCACCGGCGATGAGCCGGAGATTGGCGATGAGCACATCGAAGAAATCACACTCGAGAACATTGCCGATTCGTTCGGACGTCGAATAATTGCTCAGGCTATTCAGAATCTCAACCAGCGTATTCGTGATGTTGAGAAGGATAACATCTACGAGGAATACGCCAAGCGTGTCGGCGAGGTGATCATCGGCGAGATCTATCAGGTCCGTCCGAACAACATCCTCGTGATGCACAACAAGGTTGAAATGCGCCTTCCGCGTGAAGAGCAAATCCCAACCGAGCGCTTGAAGAAGAACCAGCAGGTGAAGGCCATCCTCAAAGAAGTGCGCCGCTCTGGTGGGGCAACGGGACTGCCGGATCTGATTCTCTCTCGTGCCGATGATCGTTTCATGGAGCTCCTTTTTGAACAGGAGATTCCGGAGATCTTCGACGGTGTTATCAAGATCCGCGCCATAGCGCGTGAGCCAGGCGAGCGCGCCAAGGTTGCCGTAACGTCATTCGACGAGCGCGTCGATCCAGTGGGTGCCTGCGTCGGCATGAAGGGTATCCGGATTCACTCCATCGTCCGTGAACTCGGCAACGAGAACATCGACATCATTGAGTTTCATGATGACCCGCGTCTGTTCATCGCCCGAGCGCTCTCGCCGGCGAAAGTTCGCGACGTGCAGATCAGTCAGGATGGTCGCACCGCAACGGTGATCGTACCTGATGACCAGGTTTCACTCGCCATCGGTAAGCAGGGACAGAACGTACGCCTGGCTTCCAAGCTGACAGGCTACTCGCTTTCACTTGTCAAGGAAGGGGCTGAGGACATCGAACTCATCGAGTTCCGTGATGAGCTTGGGCGTGATCTGTTTGAGAAGCTCATCCGTGCGGGAATCGATACAGCGCGTGAGTTCCTCGAAGCAGAACCGGCAACGCTGCTTGCCATTATTGACAAGGCCAAGATCGTTCGCATTCGTCGGGTGATCCTTGAGGAGTTTGAAGAGCGCGAAGACCAGCATTATCTGATCGCCCTGGAAGATGCAGCGGTTGCTGCGCCGGGTGCTGCTGATACTGATGTTGCGTCGGACATTGCCGAATCGTATGCCGAGGACACACCGGAAGTGTACGAAGTCGAAGCTGAGGAATCTTCTGATGCCGAAGAGGCAGCAGATGAATCCACCGAAACAGAAGAAGTGTAATCGAAGGATGTATGGCTGGTTCTACCGGAAATAAACTGTTCAAGGTCGCAAGTCAGATCAACATTGGTCGTGATGCGATCGTCGAATACCTTGCCTCGAAGGGACATAAGCTCGAGAACAAGGCCACGACGGCTCTGACCGATGAGCAGCTGGATCTTGTTATCGAGAAGTTTGCCAAGGAGCTGAAGTCCGCGCAGAAGCAGCGTGAGAAGGTGCAGCGTCAGCAAGCTGTTCGCAAGAGTCACCTTGAGCAGGGGAATGCGATCTCGATCGAGACGATCGCTGAAGCCGAAGAGCGTGAGCGCGTTATCGAGGAGCGTCTCGAGCGTCCGGAAGCAGCAGCTCCAGTGCAGGCCGAAGTACCTGCCGTTGAAATCGAAGAGGCAGCGCCAGTCTCTGCTGCGCCAGTTGCCGTTGAGCAACCCGAACCTGTTGTTGCTGAGCAGCCCATTGCCGAGCAGTCGGAAACAGCTGTACCAGCTGGTCCACAAGTCGGTGTGGTTATAGACCTGAGCGAAGCCAAGAAAAAAGAAGCGGCCGACAAGGCAGCGAAGGCCGGTGAAGCGAAAGCCGGTAAAAATTATGAGCCAACCTCTGCCAAGCCGAAGGCCGCACCTACCGCCCCGGTAGCAGAAACCCCGGCTGCTGAAGCCACTCCTGCTGAAGGCACTGCTGAGGGTGCTTCGGAAGATGGCGATGAAAAGAAGGGTAAGCGCCGCCGCAAGGGCGTCGTGGAAGTTGAATACAACCCGAGCGGCACAACGCAGCTTCGTGGACTGACGGTTGTTGGCAAGATCGATCTTGCGCCGAAGGCACCGCCACGTCCGAAGCGCGATGAACGCCGTCCGGATCAGCGTGATGGGCGTCGCGGCGCGATCGGCGATGCCCTGGCAGCGCGCGGACGCGGTCCAGCAGGATCTGCTCCATCC
>JBJTEQ010000001.1:0-2153 GCA_046092945.1 Kapaibacterium sp. (SeqCode) | reverse complement strand
ATTGTATGCAGGCGGCGTGAGTGGACGAATTCGGTACGCACTATCGCCGATGATGATCATTGACCTTCTGGCGATAGCACCGGTTTTCCTTGTCGGCCTGGGTTTCGATATGCGAAGTCTGCGACTTTTCCGAACGATCCGACTTTTCCGTGTCCTAAAGGTAGCTCGCTATGTGCGTGCACTCGACACTATTCGTCACGTGCTTACGGTAAAACGGGAACAACTCGGAATGGCCATCGGCATTGTTCTATTCCTGCTACTCGTAACGTCGTCGCTGATGTACGAGCTCGAACACGAAGCTCAGCCCGATGCTTTTTCCAGTATTCCCGCAACAATGTGGTGGGCCGTGGCCTCCCTGACAACCGTCGGGTATGGTGACATTTATCCAATCACGCCCCTTGGCAAAACTCTTGCAGCCATAAGCGCCGTACTTGGCGTTGGCCTTGTAGCTCTACCAGCCGGCATCCTTGCTTCAGGCTTCAGCAGCGTTGCAGATGACAAGTGACGAGCGACGCAGGTTTGAGGTTTCAGGTTTCAGGTTTCAGGTGTGAGGTTCACCGTCATTCCCGCGAAAGCGAGTATCCATCTGTAAATCTGTAACTCCGTAACTCCGTAACTCCGTAACTCCGTAACTCCGTAACTAAAAAAAACGCCCATCATTGCTGACGGGCGTTTGTGGTATTCGGGAGCGGGACCGACGGGGCTCGAACCCGCGACCTCCGCCTTGACAGGGCGGCGCTCTAACCAAGCTGAGCTACGATCCCTCGTACCGTTACATCGTGGACCCAAGCGGGATCGAACCGCTGACCTCTTCAATGCCATTGAAGCGCTCTCCCAGCTGAGCTATGGGCCCGTTCGTGAAAAACGGAGCGCAAATATAACCGAAGCGAGAGGATTTACAAACTGTCAGCGAAGGAATTGAAGATCGCACCAGTGACTGTATAGTCCACCCTGTTTGAGAAGCTCGTCGTGCGAGCCGGATTCAACGATTGTTCCTCGAGAGAACACGAATATGCGATCACATGTGCGAACGGTGCTGAGCCTGTGGGCGATGATCACTGTTGTTCGTTCTGTCATCAACCGCTCGAGGGCATCTTGGATGAGATGCTCACTTTCGGCATCAAGCGAACTGGTGGCCTCATCTAAAATGAGGATTGACGGATTCTTCAGCAGAGCACGAGCGATCGCACCTCGCTGACGCTGACCACCACTAAGCTTGAGTCCTCGCTCACCAACGAGCGTGGTGAATCCTTCCGGGAACTGCTCGATAAAGTCGAGAGCATTAGCCCCTTGAGCTGCCTGACGTACCTCTTCGAAGGACGCACCAGGTCGACCATAGCGGATGTTCTCCTCGATGGTTCCACCAAAGAGAACGATGTCCTGCGGCACCACTCCGATGCTACGTCGGACCTGAGCCTTGGTATACGATGATGCATCTTGCCCGTCATACGTGATACGTCCATGTGTCGGATCATATAAGCGCTGCAGCAATGCTGCGGTGGTTGACTTACCCGACCCGCTCTCGCCAACAAAGGCAACGCGCTCACCTCCGTTGATCTGCAGGCTTATGTCGTTCACAACCAGCATGTCCTCGCGGTCTGGATAACGGAACGACACATGATCAAGCTCGATCGACGAAAGCCGAACGATCGGTGTCTCCGCGCCAACATCTTCGTCGGGCTCGGAGAGGATTTCTCGAATGCGCACAGCAGCCCCGAGTGACTTCTGTATCTGACCGTAGAGTTCGGCGAATGATCCAAGTGCACCGCCGACGAACATAGCGTACATCAGGAACGACAACAGTTCGCCCATTCGCAGGTCTCCGGACTCAACAAGTCGCGCACCGTAGAGAATAACTGCTGCAATTCCACCAAAGACAATGAAGATGATAAACGTCACGAAGGCGGCCCGAAGGCGAGCCCCCTGAATGGCTAGTCGAACATTCTCGGATAGGGCCGTTGTATAACGGTTGATCTCCTGACCTTCCTGGACATAGGACTTGACGGCGGAGATGCTCTGCAATGCCTCTTCGACGATCGTCGACGTCTTTGCCAGCGCATCCTGTGTGCGCGTGCTGAGCTTGCGGAGTTTCCGCCCGATCAGCACGGCTGCTCCCACGACAATGGGCATGCCCACGACGATCGGGATGGTTA